>CAJXRJ010000461.1 GCA_913058555.1 uncultured bacterium | reverse complement strand
CCACATCGTCCTCCACGGCCTGACTCGCGCCTTGAATGGCGCGCGTGCCGCCGCGAGGAGCCTGAATCACGGCGTTCCCGTGAAAACCCAGAGCGTGGGCCGTCCGAGGACTCTGGCAACGGAGGGGAGCTCTCCTCCGAGGAGCGCGGGAGCCACCTGACCGACGCGTCCGCTGCCGGTGGGGCGACATCGGACGATCCGTCGGACGACAAGGTGCCCACCGCCCCAGGGGCGACTTTCCAAGGGGCCCCGCCCCCGCCCCGTGGCGCCATGGGGGCCGGCGCGATGGCCGTCCCGAAGGCCGTAGGCCAAGGAATCCCCTCGGCCGGGCTCGCGGCCGCTGCCCGGGTTCTTCCGAAAGGACAGTTCAACGCGATCTCATCCTCGAACCAAGCGAAGGCGGCAGCCACCAAGCCCGCCGCGCAAGCGTCGGCCGCACCGCGCCCCGGCGCCGCTGCCATGGAGCGCGCCGAGGCCATCCTCGAGCAGCTCAAGGTCCGCATCCAAACGGGCGGGCGCGAAGCGCGTCTCCAGCTGCGCCCGGTCGACCTCGGCCGCCTGGACGTGCGCATCCGTGTGGATGGGGGGCAGGTCACCGCCTCCATCGCCGCGGAGAGCGCGGAAACCCTCAGCGTCCTCGAAGCCCACGCGCCGGAACTGCGCGCTTGGCTTTCCAAGGACGGCAACGAGTCCGTCGAGCTCGAGCTCTACCTGATGGACGACGCTGCCAAGGACGAACCACAGCGCGACATGCCCGGCCAAAGCGGGCAGAAAGGCGCCGAATCACGGGGAGGCGGCAACGCACGAGCCTCCCAGGACATCTCCGGGGCTCCCACGGGCACCCTCCGCGCCGCCCTGGGCGCGAGCCTCGAATCCCAAGCCCAAAACCCCACCTCTTCTCTTGGCCGCCCCCTCGGCGGCGTCGACCTAGTCGGCTAGAACCACCATGATCGAAGGCATCGGACTCGAAAGCGCGGCGAATAGCCTCGGCAAGGCCCAGGGCTCCCAGAACCTGGACAAGAATGCGTTCACGCAACTGCTCGTGACGCAGCTCCAGAACCAAGACCCGCTCTCACCCCAGTCGAACGAGGAACTCGCGGCGCAGCTCGCGCAGTTCTCTTCCCTGGAGCAAATGGAGCTCGTCAACGAGAACCTCGTGGGCCTCGCGAGGATTGAGCAGGGCAACGCCCTCGTGGACCAGATCACCGGCGCGAGCGCGCTGGTCGGCAAGAACGTCAACTACCTCGACGCTTCCACCGGAGAGCCCCTTGGCGGTGAGGTGGAGTACGCGAAGGTCCAAGACGGGCGCGTGTTCCTCGGCATCGACGGCGTCGATGTGCCGCTCTCCCAGGTCGTCGAGATCCTTGGGGATGTGGGCGACGGTGATGAGATCACTGGCCACGACGACGAGCACACCGGCGAGAAAGACGAAGACGGGCTGTAGCCCGCCTTCCGCATCGCTCCTCCACCGACCTTTCTTATCCACGCTAGTGAATCATGGCTAACTCGTTCTATTCCGCCCTCTCCGGGATGCGTACCCACCAGCAGTGGATCGACGTCATCGGTAACAACCTCGCCAACCAGAACACGCCTGGGTACAAGAAGAGCCGGGCGACGTTCTCGGACAACTTCTCCCAGAACTTCCGGCACGCCAGCGCCCCGAGCGCCGGCCGCGGCGGCATCAACCCGATGCAGGTGGGCTACGGGGTTAGCATCGGCAGCATCGATAAGACCTTCACCCAGGGGTCGCTCACGGACACGGGACGAGTCTTCGACTTGGCCCTCGAAGGCGGGGGCTTCTTTGCGCTTCAATCGCCCGAGAGCCGCGTTTTCACCCGGGTTGGGGCGTTTGGGCTCGATGCCCAACAGAACCTCGTTGATCAGGCTTCGGGCTCGAACGTCCTGGATCCGAACGGCGTGCCCATCAGCCTTGATGTCACGTCGCTCTTCCCGCCGCAGATCACAACCGACGTCACGATGAAGGGCAACTTGCCCGCCGTCGTGGAGGGGCCCCTGGCGGAGGCGCTCTCCGCCAACTCGGCCTACTTCATCGGAACGCCCGCAGAGAAACGCAGCGGCAGCACCGCCGCCACGTACAACGTCTCGGCGCTCGGTGGTAGCCCCGGCGACGTCGTCTCGATGGAGATCATCGCCAACGGCGGCGCGCCCCAGCAGGTGGTCGTTCCGAGCGACGGCACCACGGGCAACGTCACGGCGGCGTCGATCGCGGCCGCCATCAACGCTCTTCAGGACGTTTCGGCCGAGGTGGACGGAACCGGCGCGATCGTTGTTCAAACCGACCGCAAGGGCGCGCAGTTCTCCCTCGACATCAACCCGCCCATCGGCGCCCTGGACCTGACGCAGCTCGTGGGCTTCACCACGACGCTCGCGGGCGGCTCGCAGTCACCGATCCCGAGCGATCTTTCGTCGGCACCTATCAACAACCTGACCGGCAACCTCATTGAGTACCAAGACGGCGACCGGATTCAACTGGTGGGGGAGGACACGGACGGTGCACCGATTTCAGCCACCTTCACCTATGGTGCCGGGGCGGACGGTACGAACATGGAGGACTTCCTCGGCTTCCTCAACACGTACTACGCCGATGCCGAAGTGACCGTCGACGGATCCGGGAGGCTGGCCGTTACGGCCCAATCCGCGGGCGAAGCGGACCTCTTGCTTTCCCTCACTGACGATCCCGCCAACACGGGCCGGAGCGACTGGAACGGCTACGCGATGTCGGTGGCCACCGACGGCACCGGGCCGGACACGGTCACCACTTCCACCGAGGTGTACGACGCCGCGGGTGTGGCCCACACGGTGACCCTGCGGTACGAGCGCCAGGCTGACCTGACCTGGAACCTGCACGCGGAGATTCCGGATGGCACCGGCACCATCGGGGAAGGCAGCGCGGACGATCCCATCACCGGAATCGCCTTCGCGCCCGACGGCTCACCAACGGGCCTCGGTTCCGTGGATAGCCGCGTTCGGGTGCAGTTCACTGGGCAACCCACCCAGGAGATCGAGATCGACCTCGGCCGCGACGGGGACGTGGAAGGCGTGACGCAGTTCGGCAGTGAAGGCACCGCGTATGTGTTCGACCAGAATGGCTTCGGCGACGGGGAGCTCGCGAACCTCTTCGTGTCCACCGACGGCACCATCGATGGCTTCTACTCCAACGGTCAGACCCGCGAGCTCGGGCGCATGGGGATCGTGACTTTCCAGAACGACGAGGGCCTGCGCTCGGCGGGCAACAACTCGTTCCAAGAGACCCCGAACTCAGGGGAGGCTCGCTTCGGCGCGGGAGACATCCGGAAGGCCGGCGCGGTTATCTCGGGTTCGCTCGAGAACTCCAATGTGGACACCGCGGAGCAGTTCGTTCGCCTGATCGAGGCCCAGCGTGGCTACCAGGCCAACGCGCGGGTTGTCTCAGTCCAGGACGAGGTCCTCGCGGAGACGGTCAACCTGATCTGATCCTGTCTGGATTCTCCATGGGCTGACGCTATCTTCTGGCCCGTGACCGGGACCTTAGACGATCACCTTGAGCGCGAGCTCCCGCACCTCGAAGGAGGGTGGGAGCTTCGTTCGTTTGAGCTTCCCAGGGGCGGACCTGGCTCCCAATCGGGGTCCTCGCCGCTAAGGCTCTTCGTGCCGCGCCAGCCCGACGCGCTCTTGGAGGACGAAGGAGTCCTCGAGCGAAGCCGAGTGCAGGACGCCATGCCGTACTGGGCTTGGCTCTGGGACTCGGCACCCGACATGGTGGCGACCCTCGCCGCCGGGGCGATCGGCCCCGGCGCCCGTGTTCTTGAGGTAGGGGCGGGCCTTGGCCTTGTGGGGCTGGGACTGGCCCTCTCGAGCGGCGCCCACGTCACCCTCACGGACTACGACCCGACCGCCCTCGAGGCGATACCGGTCCAGGCGCAGCTCAATGGAATCGATTCGGTGAATGTGGCCCACCTGGATTGGCGGGACCCCTCCTCGGACCCGGAAGGAACGTTCGACGTGATCGTTGGGTGCGATGTCATCTACGAGGGCGGCGCTCACCTTCCGCTGTTGGAACTCTGTGGCCGCCTTCTGGCCCCCGGCGGCGTCGCCTGGTTCGCCGATCCTGGCCGCAGCCATCGCCCGCGTTTCCTGAAGCGCGCCCGGGAGCGCGGTTTCCACGTGGATCTCACGGGTCCCGCTGGGGCCGCTGACGAGCGGGAAGGGTACGCCCTGATTCGCCTGGGGTCCTTGGCGTAAGTAGGGCCAGGGCTTCTGGCCCCACCCCAGCCGCTGGAATCGGCGCTTGACGGGAAATGTCCTCAGGCCGCCTACCGATCAGACCGACAGGAAAAGGGAAATCTCCCATGTCTCCGTCGAACCGCCCCCCCAGCGATGCTCTCCCATTCGACCCTCCGGTCCACCCTGTTGGTGGCAGGCGCCCTATTGGCCTGCTCCCGCCAGGAGTACCTACTTGGCGCCCTCTTTGCGGCTGCCCTCGTGCCCCAGCTCTTGCTGTCGGCAAGGGGACTCCGCCCTTCCAAGGCCCCCAGCCCCAAAGCAGGGGAACCCGAAGCAGGGGCTCTTACAGCGTCAGCCCCCGGCCATCGCCAGGGGGCCACGTGCCATCCGGCCGGATGGGACCTCGCAACCCTCAGCCATGAGCTCAAGGCACCTCTGGTGGGCGTCCTGGGGCTGGCGCGCATCCTCGCGGAGACCCATCTGAACCCCGAGCAGTGCCGTCTGACGGCTGGCATTGTGCGTTCCTCGCAGAACCTCACGGGACTCCTCGATCGGCTGCTTGAATCGGCACGGCTGGATGGGCGGGTCGCTTTCCCTCCCATCCGCCTCAGGCGCGACACGGTGGACCTGCTGGGCATGCGGGACGATCTTGTGGCTCCCATGCGGGCCGCTTTTGGAACCCCAGGCGTCTGCCTGAGGTCCGAAGTACGCCTCGGAGGCCATCGATTCTTGGAGGGCGACGGGGTCCGCCTCTTGCAGATCGGCCGCAATCTACTGGCGAACGCCCTGAAGTTCACCGAGAGCGGCGAAGTCATCCTCAGATTGACCGTCATTCAGGCGGCCAACGGGCCTTACCTGCGCCTGCAGGTCGCGGACACGGGCATCGGCATCGCACCCCACCGCCTGTCGGCCGTGCTCGGACGCTATGAGCAGGAGCACTCGGGGATCCACGGTCGATTCGGGGGGTCGGGGCTGGGCCTCGCGATCGTCAAAGACCTCACCGACTCCATGGGCGGCGAGCTCACCGTGAAGTCAGTCGTGGGCGTGGGAACGACCTTCACGGCCGAGATCCCAGTGGGGCTTCCGCCCGAGCCGAGGCGCCGCTTGCCGGCGCTCCCGGCCGCGGGGAATCGCCCCGTGCTCACCTGACATGGAGGGGTGGTCATTCTTACCCCCCCCAGAGCGCAGGCCCGGAACTCTGTTCCGGGCCTGCGCTCGTTAGGGCTGCCCTAGGCCCTCTCACGGTGCTTGGCACCCCCGTTGCTCATGGATTGGCATGAACATCGGTCTCTATCGCACGGTCGCCGCCATGACTGCCAACCAGCAGCGCGTGGAGGTGATCAGTTCCAACATCGCCAACACCGAGACCAGCGGGTTCAAGCGCATGCTCCATGTCGCCCACGGCGTCGAGGGCTGGGCCCGCGATGGGGCCCACGAGCAGGTCATTACTGGCACGCGACTGGACCTGAGCCAGGGCGTCCTTCAGCGGACCGGCGAGGACCTTGACCTGGCCCTAGATGGTGCCGGGTACTTCGTCCTCGACGGGCAGAACGGCGAGACCTTGACCCGCGAAGGTTCCTTCGAGCTCACCGGCAACGGCGTGCTCGTGAGCCAGGACGGACGGCCCGTCCAGTGGCGCGGCAACCGCGGGCTCCTCGACCCCGAAGTCGGTGGCATCAAGATCGACGCGGCCGGCTTTGTTGTTCAGGGCGGCCTTCCCGTGGGTCGTATTCGCGTCGTCGACGTGCCCGATACCGATGGCGTCGAGCCCGACGACACCGGGGGCTATCGAGCCCGTGAAGGCGCGAGGATTGTCGACTCCGACGCCATCGTCACCCAGGGCTTCCAGGAGCGCGCCAACGTTCAAACGATCGACGAACTCGTTGAGCTGATCGCCGCCCAGCGCGCCTTCGACAGCGCCGGCCAGGCCTTCCGAACCATCGACCAGAGCTACCGCAGGCTCCACCGCTAGGCCGCCCGCGCCCCACCGCACC
>CAJXRJ010000460.1 GCA_913058555.1 uncultured bacterium | reverse complement strand
GCGTTCGAGGGGCGGTTTTCTGGATAGTTGAATTGTTCAACGGCCTGCTAGAACCGGAATACGAGCCCGGCGTAGACCGTGACGTCGGGGCCCGATGCGGCCACCGCGTCCTCGTGGAACGTCAGGGTCAGGACGCCGTCCTTGGACACGTCGAAGGCCAGTCCAAATCCAAGATCCAAGATCTCCCGGTCGATCTCCTCGAAGGTCAAATCCCGGGTCAGCGGCATTTGCAGCACCGCTTGCCCCAGCAGCGACACGTGCCGGTTCCACCGATACTCGAGACCACCGTTCGCGAAGAAGACCGACCGCACGTCGATGCCCGCATCCTGGAACCGCTCCGGCTGATCCACGAGCATTCCGTCGGCGCCCCCAAAGAACGTCCAGCGCCCAAGGGACCTCTCCATGGAGACGCCCGCCGCAACGTCAATGCCGCCGCTCCCGCTCCCATCGGCTTCGTTGCCGGTCGGTAGCTCCACAGTGAGCCGCGCGGCAAGGGCGGGGCCATCCGCATCCTCGTCCCGGACCCGGGACACGAACGAGATGGGCAGGTCCCCGAAGAGGGCCTCTTCCTCGCGCAGCTCATACGCCGTCACGCCGTTTCGCTCCAGGCGCATGGAGTAGCGATTGCGCGGGTAGCTCTCCCGTCCGCCGCCGGAGAATCCGCTGAACGCGTGGAACTCATCGACGATGCGATCGAGGAATCCGCTGTGTGCGAAGAGCACGCTCGGTTCGATCACGACCTCGAGGTCGTCGGTCGCGCCATAGGAGAGCATCAGTGAACCGCGTGCGATCTCCCCGTCGAAATCGGCCGCATCAAAGCCAGCGACCTTGCGCTCGAAGATCGACGAGTAGAACACCTCGGCCGCGACGCGCGCTTCCCCCCTCTCGAGCAACGCCCCGCGCCGGGGACGGGGGCTCGGGAAGATCAGGCTCGCGGGCTGGAGAATCCGCGTGGGGATCGGGCCGCGGACGGTGGGCGGCCCAGAGAGCCCAGCGAGCTCGGCGCCGCTGGCCCGGCAGCCGGAGAAACCCATGAGCAGGCCCCAGGGGACCAGCACCGCGAGGGTCCACGCCCGTAGCGCGCGCTGGGCCTTGCGGCCGAGCGCGATATTCGATTCATGGATGACCATGATTCAGTCATCTCCGAAGCTCGGGGGCTCCGGCAAAGGGATCGTCACCTCGACGTCTTGACGACGGAAGACACAGGTGCCATCGGGAAGGCAGATGGAGTACGTCACGTAGCCTGACAGCGTGGAGTCCAAAGCTGGGGGTGCGCCCTCCTTGGGAGGACCTAGGGGTATGGTCGGAGTCGAGACCTCGAAGTCCACGCGAAGCGGCGCCGTGAGCGCCCCGTCGCCGGCAGTCGGACCTGGAAACGTGTGCAAGGATCGTGCCGCGACCCAGCCCTTCGGCACGGGAAGCCAAAGGACGGGCGGCTCGGTGTCGTTCGACCATTTTGCGCCGCCGCGGGGCCGGAGGGTCACGTGCACCTGGCTCGAGCCGGGCGGCGTGCGCATCTTGCGTCCGGCGATGCCGGTGTGCAGGAGGGTCGCCGTTTCCACTTGCACGAGGCCACCGCTATCCCGGGCCAAGAGCCCCTTGGGGTCGGGCTCGGCTGCCTCGCCCACGGGCGCCGGTACCGCCTGGTTCTTATTGGCAACCTCGGAGCCAGAGAGCGGCACGGCGAGCCTCCGCGGGGCCTCACCCCGGCCACGGATCTGCTCGATCGCCTTCGGCACCCAGTCGTAGAAGGCATAGGGCTTATCGAGGCGCGGGCCCCACTGCTGGATCCGCCGCCGCCATATGTACTGATTGGGATCCGCCGCCAGCGCCGCGTGCCACGCGTCCGCCGCGACCTGAAAATCCTCGGCCCGGGCACTGGGCCCGTCGTATCGCAATCGCCTCGCGACACCGGCGTGGAATCGATCCTTCGCCCTCCCCGTGCGCTTCGCCCAGGCTTCGAGGGTCCCTACGTCGGAATCGATCGTCGGGGTGCTCGGCCCACCAAGCACCAACCGAGAGATCGCTCGGCGGGCATCGTTCACGTGGACAAGTCCCTTGCTCTCCTCCGAAGGAACGAAAGAGCCAAGCTCCGGCCGGCCCACAAGGAATCCACTGCGACCCGCAGGGACGCCATCAGGGACCGGCCCCTTGAACCAATCCAAGAACTGCTTCTGGAACTTCCGTGGATGGGGTCTCACCAAGTCCACGACCCCGAGCTCATTGATCCCGGTGATGACAGGGACGACCGAAAGCCCCGTCAGGCCGAATGGGTCCCAGAGGATCGGAAAGTCAAAACCCTGCCACTGCGCGTAGAGGGCGCAGCGGTCGGGGTGTTGTTCCTGGGTGATCCCCACGATGGCCAACCGCCCACTCGCCACCAGCTCCTTCGTCTTCTCGTGCCAGACCGGCACGTGGGTACGGCAGCCCTGTCACCACGAGGCGAATTGGATCAGAAGGACCTTCTTCCCGTGCAGGGAGGCCAGATCGAAAACACCGCTTCCGTCGACACGGGGTAGCTCCAGCGCCGGAACGACGCTCCCCGTCGTGACCCAAACCTGAGGATCGATCGCGCCGAACTTCTCCGGCTTCGTGGCGGCGACCGCTTCGGGTGACCCCGTCTGTTCCTGTCCGGCAAAGGCGAGCGCACAGCTAGCGAGCGCCCCCGTCAGAATCCTCAAGCATTGGGATACGTCCATTCCGCCAGGGTATCCGGTCCGCGCGACACGTTGCACACCCCAGACAAACGCTTCACCGAATCTCGAAGGTGGAAGCGCCGGTGGCGGCCGCGTCTTCCGCTTCTACGGACTCAACGGCGGCGCCGGATGGGCCGGCGGCAATCCAGTCTAAGAGCTCCTTCACCGCCCGCCGGGATCCTTCAACGTGCGCTTCCACACGACCGTCGTCCAGGTTCCGCACCCAACCCCGCGCTCCGATGGCCCGGGCCTCCAACCGCGTATGCCATCGGAATCCGACCCCCTGCACGCGCCCCTCCACGAGCACCCGTTGGGCGAAGATCGAATCTTCCCCCGCCGCGCTCATCGTGCGCTTTCGAACGCTCCAGAGGGGAATCCCGAGTGCACCGTCGGTCCAGGGGCGAGGCTCAACATCACCTCGGACTCGATGGCCCGCAGTGCTGCGATCCGCGCGTCGGCGGATTCACGCTCGAAGAGCTTCCGGGCGAACTTCGCGTACATGCCCTGGTGCGCAGCCTCCGAAGGCAGGAGCTCCGCGAAAAGTGTCCTCAGGTCCGGGTCCGATGCGTGGTGCGCCAGGAGGTGAAAACGCTCGAGGCTCCGGGCTTCGATGAGGTGTGCAATGACGAGTCGGTCCAGGACGAGGCTCTTGCGCGTGGCCGCCGAGCGCTTGTGAAGCGCGGCCGCGTACGCGTTCTCAGACTGCTCGGACAACGCCCCCCCCCGGGCTTCGAGGCGGTCGAGCACGATGCGAAAGTGCTCCATCTCTTCGATGACCACCTCCGCCAGGGCCTGTGCCAGCTCGGTGTAGCCCGGGTTCTTTGCGATGAGCGAGTGCGCCGTCGAGGCAGCCTTCAGCTCGCAGTGAGCGTGGTCATTCAGGAGGGCGATCGGGTCGCTCTCAGCGACCTCGACCCAGCTCTCCGGAGTCAACACGTCAAGGGGAAAGGACATGGTCCAGAGCCCTAACGGTTCTTGCCGGGCACCCAGAGCACGTCGCCCTTGCCGCCGTCGTTCGCGGCGCGCGCCAGGACGAAAAGCAGGTCGGACAGCCGGTTCAGATAGCGCACCACCTCGGGGTTCACGGCGCCCTCTTCCTCCAACTCGAAGAGCTCCGTCACCGTCCGTTCTGCGCGGCGACACACGGTCCGTGCCACGTGCAGCCAAGCTGCCGCCTTGGTCCCGCCCGGCAAAACGAACGAGTTCAACGGCTCGAGGTCTTTGTTGGCCGCGTCGATCCACCCCTCCAAGCGCTCGGTGTAGGAAGCCGCGATGCGCAGCTTGGCGCCGGCCTCCCCCGGGACGCAAAGGTCCGACCCCACGTCAAAGAGATCGTTCTGGATCGTCCGCAACCAGGTGGCCGTCTCCGACTCCTTCCCGGAGCCGGAATCGAATTCGGAGTCGAAGCCGTCCACGAGCACCAGCCCAAGCAGGCTCGACAGCTCATCGACCGTCCCGTAAGCGGCTACCCGCGCGTGGTGTTTGGGAAGGGTCGAGCCGTCGCCGAGCTGGGTCGTGCCCGCGTCGCCGTTTCTGGTGTAGATCTTGCTGAGGTAGACCATTGAAGGAGAATCGTAGTCCCCCCTCAGGCATCTCCCACGGGCCCTTCCGCGGAATCCGGCCCAGGATTCGGATCGATCTGTGGATCGGGATCCTGATCTGGCGCGGCCCCCTCCCCATCCAGCCTGCGGCGGCGCTCCAACGCGTCCTTGCGCCGCGCCCCCTTCTCTTGCCCACCGACGCCAAAGTCCGTGGGCGCCGCCTCCGACCCGAGGGCCCGCAGCACCAGGTGCCACGCACGGGCGTCCCGGGGCTCGATCGGCGCCTTGGTGAACATGCGGTCGATCATGGCCCGGACATCCTCCGCCGCTGACTCGGTGCGCGCCACCTGGCCCGCGAGCACGGTCTTCAGCTTCTCCTTGAGGAAGGCCCGCGACGCCGTATCGATGCGCTTGGGCTGGTTCTCCACCTGGTGGATGTCCTTGCCCGTGAACAGACTGTAGAGCACAACGATCACCGCCTGGGCGAGGTTCAGGGACGTGTGCTCGGCGCTGGTGCGAAGGTGACTGATTTCCTGGGCCGCGGCGGCCTCCTCCTTGGTGAGCCCCGCCTCCTCGCTGCCGAAGACCAGCGCCAGGGTTTGCTCGGAGTCGTCCCCCATCGGCTGAAGCTCGGGCGCCCGCTCCCGCCAAACGCTGCGCCGCTGCTTCTGCCGCGCCCGCGCCGTGAACGCGACCGCGTAATGGCAACCGTCGAGGGCCTCCTCGATCGTGTCCACAACCCGAATTCGGCCGCGGGCATCTTCGCCGCCGTGGCTCATGAGCTCGAAGTCGGGGTGCACCAAGAGCGACGGCCGCGAAGGCGACGTAATCACAATCTCGGCGGGTCCGAAGTTGAGGGCGGCGCGCAAGATCGCGCCAACGTTGCGCGGCCCCGCGGGCCGGCAGAGGACAATGCGCTTCATTCGCCTGCGGGAAGAGTGCGGAGTAACTCGAGGGCGTCAAAGTCCAAGGCGGAGTCTGCGCCCGGAACGGGGCCGAGGCCGACCCTGTGAATGGTCACGGCGCCAGAAGGCGGCACCGCCGCCTCCCCATAGAGCGCCGCCGTCACGTCGGGCAAGGACTCCCCAATGGATGGTTGCCATGCGGGAAGCCACATGTCGAAGGCCTCCGGCCCGGCGAACCAGCTACCGTCGGCGGCCATGGCGCTCGGGCTCACAAAGCCCTCCTGCGTACGGCATGCGATGGCGAAGTCCTCTTTGCCCATCTTCTTGATCAAGATGTCGAAGGGCAGTTCGCCTGAGAGATGCACGAGATCTTCACGCCCACGCACGGGTGAGACCCGGGCGTTCGAGGCGGGCACCTCGATCGCGTCCGATGGATCGCGCGGAGGCCACACGGACAACAGGACGTCCGCCTTGCCCGTACCGCGCACCTTGAGGGACCAAGCAAGCCCCGACGAACGCAGGATCTCGACCGTGGGTTCCTCGCCGTCGGCGACGGCCGGCCCATTCTCGAAGGGCAGATAGAGCATGGGCAGCTCGGCCGCTGGGGCCTTGCCCACCAGGACTTTCGCAGGCGCCGCCCCTGGCCCGCGCAAACCGAATCGCACCGACGCAGCGCGCTCCGTCAGACCCAGCTCGATGGATTCCGCAAGGGCATCGCGCCCCCGCACGGGGGGCGGCCTGCGATCCCCAAGGCGCGGGGTCAAGCTGCCGCCGGAGAGGGACCAGACGGCCTCGAAGGCGCCCGCGTCCGCGGCCGGGTGAAACTCGATGCGCGGCGGCGCAGCGAATTGCCGCAGCGCCTCCTTGGCCGCACCACCGGTCCCGGACGTTTCATCCAACGCCCCACCGTCCATCCCGAAGGCCACGATCTCGCCGTCGGGGTAGTGTTCGTAGTGGGCCGTCGCCGTCCGCAGCCCGTGCAGCCGCCCGTGGGGCCCAGCGATCCTTGCGAACCGCGGGATGTTGGTCTGGAAAGCGGACTCGGAAAGCTCGAGGCCGAAGCTGTCTCTTATACACATCTGACGCTG
>CAJXRJ010000459.1 GCA_913058555.1 uncultured bacterium | reverse complement strand
CGAGATCATGCCTAGTCTCGTGGGCTCGGAGATGTGTATAAGAGACAGCCTGGGACGATCTGACGGATGCATTCCTCAGGCACTCCCAAGACCTTCTCGGCGCCGTGGATTCGGGTGGCCCGGCCGTCTAACCTGGGCCGATGGCGACAACCTGGTCCATCGCGCGCCGTGCCGGCGCTTGCGCGCTCACTGAGCGTCCTTTCGAGGACGGCGAGCGGCACATCTCACTCCTCCGCGTGCGGGAGGGGGCCCTCGAGCGAGTGGACCTCTGCATGTCTGCTTGGCGTGATGAGCGCCAGCGCATGGAATCCGAGGGGGACGAGCCGCTCCTCTACTGGACGACGCATCACGAGGACACGAAGAAGAAGACCGTTCAGATCGACCTTGAGTCCCTGGAGCGCCTCTTCGTCCAGCTCGAGGGCCGCGAGGAGCTGGCCGTTAGGGAGCTGCGCTACGTCCTCTGCTTGCTCTTGATGCGCAAGCGCCGGGTCAAGGTCGAGCGCGTCCTGCGAAAGGACGGCGAGGAGTCGTTCCTCGTGAAGCGGCCCCGGGTCGACGAGCGTTACACCGTCTACGTCTATGACTTCGAGCCCGAGCAGCTCGAGGCCCTCCGGGCCCAGCTCCAGGCGGTGTTCGATGGGGCAGAGGGGCCCCACGGCGTCCGGATTGGCCCAGATGACGAAGATGAGGGTGCTGCGGGGGCCCAGGGGGAGCTTGTCGAGGCTTCCTCCGAGGCTTCCTCCGGGGCTTCCTCCGGGGGGGCGCCTTCCTCGGCTTCGAGTTCGGGGGAGGAGTCGCAGGCTCCGGCCGATGGGGCGCGGGAGGTTGAAGCCCCGGTGGCAGAGGATGGCAAGGAAGGCTCGGCTGACTCGGACATCCGCGGGTAGCCAAAGACCGCCAGGGCACGGAGTGGCAGCTCCGTTCGACCCTCGAATCAGACCAAGCGCCCGGTTCTTCCGTTCACGGAGGAGCCGGGCGCTTGTGCGTTGGCGGGGGCTCGATGCCCCCACATGTGGGGGCTGTAGCCCTTACGGGGCCCTATGAGCACCGCATCTGGTGCCCCGTGACGGCAAATGGGTGTGCGCCGTAAGTCGCTTCCGTGCGCGGGGTTACGAATTGCCCGTCCACCCGCTTGCCGGAGCATGGGCGGCTTCGCAAACTGCATCGGTGGGAACGAGAGGCAGCCAGTGGCAGCGTGAGGCGCTTGGGGGGATCAAATGACTTCCAGGCGCAAGCGCTTCCTCGGGACCTCCAGCCACCCCGTCGATAAGAAAGGCCGCATGTCCATCTCCAAGAGATTCCAAAACGCACTCGATCGAGACGACGAAGGTCGTCCCGCGGGGGTTCTGTGCGTCGAGCGCAGTGAGGGGAAGTGTCTATGGATCTTCAACGATGAAGGTTTTGACCGTGAGATGGAGCAGTTCGATACCCGGGCCCTCCAGGACGGAGGGGACCTTGGGCGCCAGCGCGACTTCTTCGAGTTCGTCTCAGAGTTCACCCTAGACGCGTCCGGGCGTCTTGTGGTGCCGCAAGTGTTCCGCGAGCTCGTGGGGATCCACGAGGAAGCGGTTTGCGTCGGAGTGAACGACCGGCTTGAGATCTGGGCCAAGGATGCCTGGGATCAACGGTCCCGGAGTTCGGACTCGCCGCTCGTCGGTCGGGCCGGCGGCACTGGCGCTGATAATGGTACTGACGGGGGTGGGAACTGACATGGATGCCCGTTCCCAGGGGGACTTTCGTCCCCAAAACATGCGTGGTCCCGCCGTTGGCGCGCCCACATCGCTCACCCGGAGCGTCTTTTCCATCATGACCGATCCCACGAGTGATGGTCCCGTTCACGTCCCCGTCCTGGCCGATGCTGTCGCGCGACTGCTGGGGGGTAGTCGCAGCTCTGACTCCGTCAATGGCCTGATGGTGGATGTGACTTTGGGTGCCGGGGGGCACTCAAATCTCCTGCTCGGGCGCTTCCCACGCCTTCGCCTCTTGGGGGTGGACCAAGATCCCGAGATCTTGGCCCACGCTGGGGAGCGTCTCGAGCCCTTTCAATCCCGTGTCCGGATCGAGCATGCACGCATGTCCGAACTGGACCAGATCCTCTCCGAGCTCGATGAGCAGCCGATCGCGCTGCTCATGGACCTTGGCGCGAGCTCTCTGCAGCTCGATCGCCCCGAGCGTGGGTTCTCCTTCGCTTGGGACGGCCCCCTCGATATGCGCATGGACCCGCGGCGCACTCGCACCGCGGCGGACATCGTGAACACTTGGGACGAAGGGGACCTTGCGGATCTCTTCTTTCACGAGGGTGGCGAGCGCGGCGCGCGCCGGGTGGCGAAGGCTATCGTGGATGCACGCCGCCGGACACCCTTCAGGCGCACCCGTGGCCTGAGCGAAGTCGTGGCATTGAGCCTCGGCAAGCCGATCCGTTCCCGGAGCCAGGATGGCCCGCGGCGCGGCTCGATTCACCCGTCGACCCGCGTCTTTCAGGCCCTGCGCCGGGCCGTGAACGAGGAGGCCGAGGAACTGGAGCTTGGGCTCAAGGCCGCGGCCAATCACCTCGCGCCGGACGGACGCTTGCTCGCCATCTCTTTTCACAGCGGAGAAGACGGTGTCGTGAAGCGCTTTCTGTCGGACGGAGCGAGGGCAGGTGAGTGGTCCATCGAGACCCGCAGGCCCATCGAAGCCACGCCCGCAGAGGTCCGCGAGAACCCACGTTCCCGCTCGGCCAAATTGCGCGTCGCTGTACGTACCCGGACGGGCGAACCGTCGCAAAAAGACCCCTTGAAGGGGCAGTAGGAGGGATGTTGCTGATGATTCGCTTCGCGCTTGGTGCCCTGCTCTGTCTTTCTGTCCTCGGCGTTGGGGTGGCGACCTCCTGGGTCCAAGTCGACAACTTTGCGGTCGCCGCTGAGCTCGATCGGCTGAGCGAAGAGGCCGAATGGAACGCCCGCCGATGCAGCGGCCTAAATCCTGAACTCGAGAGGTTTGAATTCGACCTCGAAGCAGAACACACTCGGGTAAACGGCAAGAGCGCCGCACGCCCGAGCCGTTGATGGGATCTTGACCGGACGCACCCGCGACCGATCCCGACCGCACCGCAGCCTTCGGGCCGCAATTTTCGAGAGGACCTGTTAGCCGCCCTTCTGAGCTGAAGCTCACGGGGGCGTCGACGCGGGCCATGGGATGTCTCGGGGGAGGGCGAAAGTCGCTCCCAAGGGGCTCTGTCAAAGGACTTAGTAGCAACGACCCGTGCCTAGGGGGGCACCGGTTCTGCCCTGGGGGGCAGGCTGGACTCCTCGGGTGCGGCTAGCCCTCTGGAGGGGGGGCTCAATCGCCAAGAATCATGGGGGGCAAGGCTTGAATCGCGACCGTGATCGGTCCGCCGTAGAGGGCGAGACTTCGGTCCCTGGAGGCACGCAGGAGAAGGGCATACCCTTCAACCCTGCGTCGGCTGCTCCCCCAGAGGCGGCATCTGGCCTGCGGCCCGCTGCTCTTCTTGTGGGGATCGTCGTCGTCCTTTCAGTGGTGGCCCTTCGCGCCGCCTGGATCCAGGGAATCGCCCGCGGGGCCCAGCCGGATTCGACCATACGGCGCGAAGCCCCCACACCGGGGTTCACCATCCTGGACCGAGAGGGGCGACCCCTCGCCCTGAGCGTCGAGTGCTTCGACGTCACCGTTTCGCCCCAGGCGCTCTGGCGCTCCCACACGCCCGCGCGCGTGTCCGCGAAGCTGGCCGCGGTCCTGGCGAAGGTCCCGCGCATCGGGTTCGCGGGGGTCTCCGGCGAAGCCAAGGGCGATCCGCGAGAGCCATGGACCACCGAGCGTGTCCTCAGGCGCGCCATGCCCCAGTCGCTGGTGACGGGCCATCTCAAGGGCCGCCTGGTTCCGGAGGAGCCAAAGGCGGTGATCTTCGGGGAGTCGGACCTGGGCCGCGTCCAGCATTGGCTAGACACGGGTTACCCCAGCGAGGACACCGCGGGCAACGATCGCGGTCCCATCAGGGGCCTGAGCCTCGTGCCCATCGCGGGCGCCGAGCCCGCCGCGTGGACCCTCGCGATGGAGCCGGTGGCTTGCCTCGGCCGGGACGCGCGCATCGATCAATTCGGAACGTTCACCGAGGACGGCGGCAAGGAGCGCACCGTGAGCCCCGACCGCTGGACCAGGCGGTTGCTCGACGGTCTCATCACCGTGATCGGCCGCGCGGAGCTCACCGCACGCCTCAGCGCGAACGCCCAAGCGGCCTTGCGCGGTCTCGCGCCGCCCGAACAGACCGAGCGCCTGCGCGACGCCGTTTGGGCGGAGCTCATGCCCTCGCGTTTCCGCATTCTCGCCCGGGCGATCGACCCCGTGCGGGCCCACGCGCTGCGCAAGGTCATGGCGTCAGAGGGCGTTTCGCCCTGGCAGATCCAGCTCGTTTCCCGGGTCGAGCGCCGCCATCCGACGCGGCCGGGGACCTTGCCGGTTGCGCCCCAGACCCAGGGGCTTCGGGCTGCCAGCGCCGGTCCCGACGATGCGGGCAGCGTCCTTCTGGACGGAGTGGAGGAGGGCGACGCCTTCACCCTCCTTGGCTACTGGGGCGTGCTCGACGTGGAGCGCGCCGAGAAGCGTGCCCTACGCGATCAGGCCGCCCGGCCCCACGTTCTACCGTGGGACGAGACGGCGGATCCCTTTGATGCGTATCGCAACTCCCTCGTCGTCGAGCGGCGCCCCCTGAGTGGCATCGAGCTTCTCTGCCAGGCCGAACTCGAAAACGGGCCCTGGGCGCCCATCGGCACCGGAATCCGGGGGCGTAGCTACGAGCGCCGTGTGCGCCACGTGGCGCGCGATCGGCGCCGTGCTTGGAAGGACGGCGTGCCCGACTACTTCCAGTCGTCCGTGCCGGGCACGGACATTCCCAGCATCGAGGTCACCCTCGACGCGAGGCTCCAGGAGGCGCTGCACTCCGAGCTGGGGGCATTGATGGACTCCCATGGGCCGGCCCTCGCGATGGGGATCGCCCTGGATGTGGAAACGGGGGACGTGCTCGCCCTCGACGCGCGCTCGCTCTACGGCTACTCCGGCTTCGCCCCGGTGCGCCACGAGTTCACGCCGGGCTCGACCTTCAAGGCCATCATCATGGCCCTGGCCCTGG
This sequence comes from uncultured bacterium, assembly GCA_913058555.1. GTDB lineage: Bacteria > Planctomycetota > UBA1135 > UBA1135 > Saltatorellus. The sequence continues at coordinate 1,124 of CAJXRJ010000459.1, read as the reverse complement.
ATGCTGGACTGACCTACCCCGAAGAGCCCATCGAGACGTTCTTCGGCCGCGGGCTGCGCCTCGGCGCCCGTACGATCCGGGAAGCCGAAGGGGCGCCGACGACCGCAAAGATATCGGCCGCCGAGGGGCTCGCCCATTCGGTGAACGCCGTGCTCGTTCAAATCGCGCTGCGTTTTGACGCCGCGGACCTTCGGGGGAAGCTGATCGAGCTCGGCTACAGCGCCATGCCTGGCGCAGGACTCGGCCCAGAGCGGCCGGGCCGGCTCACGCCCCTGAAGAACGGCACCTGGCGGCGCAACCAAACCCACGCGTCCGTCGGCTTCGGTCACGAGCTGACGGTCACCCTTTGGCAGCACGCAGCGGCCCTTGCGACGGTCCTGCGCGGCGGCGAACGCCGGCCGCTCCGGTTGCTTCGGTCGATCGAGCGCGGCGGCGAGATTTGGGACCGCGAGGCCGAATCGGAGGGCCAGGTGATCTCGGCTGCGGCCTGTGCGGACGTGCGCGCGATGATGGCCGTCGGCGCTGAATCGGGCACCGGGCGCCACGTCGCCCGTCGCGATCAGCACCCCGAGTTCACCTGGATCGGCACCAAGACGGGCACCACCGAGCGCGTGCCCTCCGAGCTCTGTGTGCACCTAGAGCTTGAGGCCTTGGCCGAAGCGGCGCTCTCAGGGATGAGGTGGGATCGGGACGCGCGCAAGGCGCTGTTTGCGCTCCCCAAGCCCCACCGCGGTGGTTCTTGTTACACCTCGTCGATGTGTGCCGCCGCGCGCATGAAAATGCCCAGCGGTGAGGAGCGCGAGATCATGGTTTTGATCGTCGCCGACGACGCCACGGGCACAGAACACTTCGGCTCCCGCGTGACGGGCCCGACGGCCCTCGCGGTCCTGCGGCAGGCGTTTGGCCTCGACCGCGTCCACGACGGGGCCGCAGCGGAAGCCGGGCTGGACAAGACGAGCGCAACGGGCGGGTCCTCGGCCGCTTCCCGCGCCGACGGGGCGCGCCGCTCGGGTTCCCCGGCGGGTCCGATTGTCTACGGCCGCGATGCCTCACGCCGGCGTTTGGGCGGGGCTGCGACGGGTTCCGAGGGCGCGTCCGTGGGCTTCGATTCCACTTGGCTCGAC
>CAJXRJ010000458.1 GCA_913058555.1 uncultured bacterium | reverse complement strand
GGCCAGATCGTCACCGATTGGCGCGTGGTCTTCGACCAGACCCACGTGAAGAAGCAGCTCGGCGCCGACCCCGAGATCGTGCTGTCGCGCGGTAGCTTCATCGACAACGTCTACTCCTACAACCTGTACAACAACGAGGGCGATGACCTCGGTGACCGCGTCGAGCTCAACTCCGGCACGAGCGTCGAGTTCGCCGGCGGGGCGTACGGATGGGTGGGTTACTTCGGCGCTTGGGCCGAGCCCGGCGTGGCCTTCACGGACGGCGCCCAGGTGACCTCCAATGACGGCACGCCCTACACGGTCGTGGCGTCGCCCGGCCGGCTCATGAAGTACTCGGCGGCTGAGCTGCTCCTGACGGAGATTGGCACGCAGCGCTTCGAGTGGTGGGAGGCGAACCGCTATCAGGTCGACTACTCCGGCGGCGACTGGCGCCGCGTCGCCCAGTGGAATGACGTGAACGAGGAGTGGGACGAGATCGGCGTGCCGACCATCATCAACGTCGCCGGAGCTGGCGGCTTCCTGGGCATGTGGAGCCAGTTCCTCGGCCCCGTGACCTACGTCGACGGCGACCTCTCCATCAGCTACTCGGAGCGTGAGCTCGTCACCGGTTCCAGCGATCTCTTCACGGGCGCGACGAACGGCAACGTGACCCTCTACGCAACGCACAACGCTCTCAAAGGGGAGATCGACCAGACCGAAGTGGACACCGGTGACGTCTACCTGGCAACGCCCGCCAACATCGCCAACGCGCACAAGTTCATCATCAACGAAGATGACATGACCCTGGTGCACGACGTCAACGGTGACAGCAGCGTGCTGGAGCAGGTCGGCCTCGACACCGGCATCGAGCCGAGCACTGGGCCCCACCTGTGGGGCATGCAGTCGGGACGGATGGTCCTGCAGAGCGCGTGGGCCGGCATGTCCAGCGTGGACGACGTCTTCGAAGAGACGGAGTTCTATGTGTACGAGACGGGTCACAACCCGTGGAACCAGCTCGTCGCCCTCCAGCAAAGCAACGGTGCTTACCTCGAGTTTGATGCTCCCATCGAGTTCCTCTACACCCACGCGACGGGCAACGACATCAACGCCGACGCGACCTTCGACGGCCAGCAGATCCTGATGTCCTACGGCGGCCCCGGTCGCCTCTGGGGCATCCCGGGTTCCTCCAAGGACGTCGACGGCGACGGCCAAGAGGACCAGTGGTTCCCTGACTTCTCCCTGAGCGACGGCACGGTCATGGGGCCGAACGGCACGGAGTACATCCTGCGCGCCATGGGCGTCGACCAGGCGCTCACCCCCGAGCCGGGCGCCGCGGCAGGTTTGAACCTCGCCGATGCGGATGCGCTGACCCTCCCGCCGCTTTCGCTCTTCGTGACCCCCGACATCGGTACCCAGCCCGAAGTCCCGGGTCCCCCGAGCGTCATCGACGGTGTGATTCAGTAGGGCGCCAAGGCGTTCTCTGAACGAGCGGAGGCCGCTTCCCCGAATGGGGAAGCGGCCTCCGCTTTGTGATTCGCCAGGCCCTGGCCCCGGCGAGTCGGATTACTTCTCGTCGCCGCTGGCGCCATCGCTCTTGTCAGCGTCTTTGCCTGCGCCCTTGGCCTTGCCGAGGCGCTTCTTCTCCGCCTGGCGCGCCGTCCGCATCGGGTTGCCCCGGTCGCGGGAGGAGTCAGGGTTGAGCCTGAATCGGCCTTCGCCGAACTCCGGCGGGTAGACGTTGTTCGAGAGATCCCCGTCGGCGGTCTCGGAGCGCGGGTCGAGCACGAACTTCGTGACGTCTTGGTCGGTGATCACGAGCTTTGAGACGTTCGTGACGTTCGAGCGCCAGATCTCGGCCGGCACGCGCACGTGCATCTTGGTGCCGTCCGCGAGGTGGGCGTCCAGGATGACGGGCATCGGCAGGCCGCCGATGTTCTCAAGGTCGACGACGTAGAACCGCAGCTCCGAGCCGAGCATGTCGCGCTCGTCGCCGGTGCGCTTCTCCATGAACTTCTCGTACTGCTCGATGTCCTTTTCGGTGACGTCGAGGCGATCGTACGAGTTGTAGAAGTCCACGAGGTGCGGGTACCGCTCGACGTACTTGGGGAGGTCGCGGTTGCGCTCCGAAGAGAGGTTCTCTGGAATCGCGTCGCGCTTCGCCTTGGCGAGCTCCTTCTCGATGGTCGGGTCCTGGGTGTTGATCTGCCAGCGCGAGGCGCCGTTGATCGCGATGTCGGTGTGGTCCGTGGTGAAGAACCAGCCGCGCCAGAACCAGTCGAGGTCTACACCGCTGGCGTCTTCCATCGTGCGGAAGAAGTCGGCGGGCTCGGGGCGCTTGAACATCCAGCGGCGGGAGTACTCCTTGAACGCGAAGTCAAAGAGCTCGCGGCCCATGATGGTCTCACGCAGGACGTTGAGGGCCGTCGCCGGCTTGCCGTAGGCGTTGTTGCCGAATTGCAGGATCGACTCGGAGTTCGTCATGATCGGCACCTGGGCGGTGCTCGTCATGTAGCCGGCCATGTTGCCGGGCGCGCCGCGGCGGGAGGGGTAGTCCTGTTCCCACTCGGACTCTGTCAGGAACTGGAGGAAGGTGTTGAGGCCCTCGTCCATCCACGTCCACTGGCGCTCGTCGGAGTTGACGATCATCGGGAACCAGTTGTGCCCGACCTCGTGGATGATCACGGAGATCAGGCCGTACTTCGAGCGCGAAGAGTAGGTCCCATCCTTCGACGGCCGAGGGCCGTTGAAGCAGATCATCGGGTACTCCATGCCGCCCACCGGGCCGTTCACGCTGATGGCAACGGGGTAGGGGTAGGGGAACGTGTACTTGCCGTAGACGTCGAGGGTGATGATGATCGAGTGGGTCGAGTAGGGCTCCCAGAGGACGTGCCCTTCCTTCGGCCAGTAGGACATGGCCCATACCGGGTCGCCGCCGTCGATGGCGTGCAGCTTGGCGTCCCAGATGAACTTGCGTGACGAGGCCCACGCGAAGTCGCGCACGTTTTCGGCGGCGAAGGTCCAGGTTTTGGTGCCCTCGGGGGCAGTCGTTTCGTTGGCCTCTGCCTCCTCGCGGGTCACGATGAGGATCGGCTCGTCGGCGGTTTCCGCCTGCTTCAGGCGCTCGCGCCACTCGGGCTTGAGGCACTCCTCGGGGTTTTGAAGCACACCCGTGGACGCGACGACGTGGTCGTCCGGCACGGTGAGGTTCACGAGGTAGTCACCGAACTCGAGCGTGAACTCGCCGCGGCCGAGGAACTCCTTGTTCTGCCAGCCGGCGTAGTCGGTGTAGCTGCAGAGGCGGGGGAACCACTGGGCCATCTCGTAGAGATAGTTGCCGTCGTCCTCGAAGAACTCGTAGCCAGTGCGGCCGCCGATGGTTTTCGAGTTGTTGATGTTGTACGCCCAGTCGAGGGAGAACTGGAAGGTCTCGCCGCTCTTGAGGGGGCGTGGCAGGTCGATGCGCATGGTCGTGTCCACGACCGTGTGGTGCAGCGCGTTGCCCGAGAGGTCCGTGACGTTGGTCACGTCCGCGCGGCCGTTGAAGCTCTGGCGCTCCATCATCGACTTCATCGCGCCGAAGCTCATCCCGCTCGCAAGGTTGGGGGCGAGGGATGTGGCGACAGCGTGGGAGTCCGGACCAAAGAGGTTCGGCTCAACCAGCAGCCAAACGTACCGCAGCGTGTCCGGCGAGTTGTTGTGGTAGGTGATCCGCTCGGACCCTTGGATCCTCTGCTTCTCGTCATCGAGGGTCACGTCGATGACGTAGTCCACCTTTTGTTGCCAGTACTCGTGCCCGGGCGCACCGGATGCGGTCCGGTACGTATTGGGCGTCGGGAGCTCAGCGCGCAGCTGTGCAAAGCGGTCTTCGCGCTCGTCACCTCCGGCGCCGAAGGCCATACCGAGGCCCAAGACAGAGAGGAACCCCGCCTGTAGGAGCGTGCGGGACTTGGGGGATTGAGTTCGGATCTTGGGGGCCATGAAGCCGGCGCGCCCGGATCGGCGCGCGTTGGGGATGCGCCCAAACCGCATGAGCGGATGGGCCAGAGACAGCAAAGGAGCCGTGGCAGGTCTAGATGGAGCGAGTCCTGCCAGGGCCCAGAGGGGAGAAGCCGAAAGGTGGTTCAGCAGCGCACCAGTCTATGGGCTCGCTCGATGGAGCGATGGAACGCGTCCCTTGGCATCGGCAAGAGTCGCGAGAAACCGTGCCCCAAAGTTGGAAGGCGCACATGGGGGCGACAGCGTGACGCGGTCCTGGGGGCGTCCGGGCGCCGGGGACCGGACGCCAACCGAAAGTCCGGGCACGAAGTAGGGGAGGTGGACCGGCCCGTCCACCTCCCCGAAAGCAACTCGCTCTGCTGCTTGCTTGCCCCGAGTGGCCGCTTACGCGGCCATTACGAGGCTTGCTCTTTGGCTGTCGGCTATCGAGATCAGAAGCCGCCGCGGCCTCGGCCGCCGCCGCCGTTGTTGTTACCGCCACGGCCGCCGCCGCGACCACCGAAGTCATCGTAGCCGCCTTCCTTGTACTGCTCGTACTGGCTCGGAGTCATCACGCCTTGGATGGCCGTGTCGGTCTCCGTGCGGACCTCGCCCCACATTTCGCGCATCTTGGTGCGGTCCATACCGCCGTCTTCCCAACCCTGACGCATGGCCGTGCGCATTTCAGTCATCTTGGCGTCACGGTTCGCGTAGACGTCGCGCATGCCGTTCATCTGGTTCATGTCCAGCCCGAGCTCGCTCTGCATTTTCGCAAGGCGATCCTCAACGCGCTTCTCAGCCTCCGCGGCGCGACGGGTCGCGCGCTCTTGGCGCTCGCGCTCCTCGCGCAGTTCAATCACGGCCTCGACCGTGGCCGCGGCGGCCGAAGTCGGGGCAGCCAGCTCCTCGGTCGCGGTCTCCTTGATCAGCGCGAGGATCTCCTCCTTGGTCAGGCCGGTCTGGCCTGCGGAAGCCATGTCCACTCGTGAGCTGCCATCCGAAACCGGAACCAGCTGCGGCTTGGAGGCAATCTCCTCGATGCGCAGGGCGTTGGCATTCATGCCCGCCTCGATGCCCGCAAGGCGATCCAGGATGGCGGAATCAACGTCGGTGGACTGTGCCTCGACGGGGTCAGCGTTGGACGAGGTGAGGGTCACAGCTGCGACCGCACCGGCGCCGCCGGCGAGAAGGCTCGCGATCAGGGTGATGGGGAGAGAAGTGCTCATGGCGTAAATCAGATGTTGGTTGGGTACGCCAGACGGCGTGATGTTCGATGAAGAGAGTCGTCGGTGTCGGAAGCGGGCTTACTTGCTTTCAGCTTTGCCAGCTTCGACCGTGACGTTGATGTCGAGGGAGATCTCCTGGGTGGAGGAGCGCTCCATGAGGCCGCGTTGGGTCTCGCGGACCATTTCAGAGTTGAGCTCAGCCTTGCCTTCGAAGCTGAAGCTGACAGGGCAAGAGCCTTCGACGTTCCAGAGCAGCTTGCCCTCGAACTCGCCCGAGAAGCTGGATTCCTGGCGCGCTTCCTGCTGGAGAGACGTGGGGCCCGCAGCCCGATCGCGGCGGCCTTGGCCGCGCTCGCGCTGGGGGGGCGAACCGGAAACCTCGGCCTTGATCTCGATGACGGCGCATTCCACACCGTCCACTTCTTCGGTTTCCTCGGTCATCTTCGCGGTGACTTCCCAGTCGCCGCCAGCGAGCATGTCAGCCGCACCGCCGGTGCCGCCGCGCATGCCGCCGCGACCGCGTCGGCGGCCGCCGCCTTCGCCGCCCTCGGGCTCGGCGCGCTCAGGACGGTCCAGAAGGATGCGTTGCACACCCAGGCCAAGGGCCTTAGCAAGGTCCTCGCCTTCGATGTCCCACTCGTCGCCGGCCTCGACCTCGTCCTCGGGGAGAAGCCCGTCGATGGCGAGCGCCATCCAGTGTCCGTTCAGGCGCTCGTCTTCGGGCGCCTCACCATCGGTGACCTCGACCTCGACCTCACCGTCTTTTTCGGTGAGCGTGAGCGTCATCCCGTCGAAGGCGCTGGCGAGTTCCATCTCCATGGCCTCTCCGCGCATCTCCATCGACATGCCGCCGGCGGCTTCGCCAAACTCACGCTTGATCTTGGTCGGGGCGCCTTCGCTGGCGGCGAGGATCGTGTCGGTGTAGTCAAAGGAGAACGTCGTCTCCCGGCCGCCGCCGCCGCCGAATCCGCGTCCCTCAAGGGGCTCGCCGTCGATGAGCATTTCCATCGCGGTCGTCTCGGAGGTCGCCGTCTGGCTGTAGTCTGTCTCTTATACACATCTGACGCTGCCG
>CAJXRJ010000457.1 GCA_913058555.1 uncultured bacterium | reverse complement strand
GATCTACACACTGCATATCGTCGGCAGCGTCAGATGTGTATAAGAGACAGAGCTCGCCGTGGGCAACGCCAAAGCGCTCCTCAGTGAGGGCCGCTTCGAAGACGCACGCCGCCTCCTGAACCACGTCCTCGCCAACCAGGCCCGGGTGCCAATGGCCCCCTCCCTGCGCGAGGAGATCGACTACCTGATCCCGCTGACCTACTACGAGCAAGGCCGCTCGATCGCACTGGAGGAGGACCAATGATCGCGTTCCGATTCCCCCTCCGCGCCGCGAGCCTCGGGCTCCTCATGTGCGCCGTCAGCCCCGTCACCGGAAGCGCCCAACGGCCGCTCCCTTTCGAAGGAACGACGGTTCAAGCGAACGGTCAAGCGGCCGGTGCCCTCAAGCAGCCCGAGCCCCGCGTCGAGATCGACATCCACGAGAAGCTGGGCGTCGAGACCATCGACATCATGGCCTTCCGCGGCAGCCTCGACACGATCCTGCGGCAGATCGGCCGCCTGACGAACCGCGAGGTCAAAGGCCTCGAGTCCCTGAGTCGGCACCCTGAGATCATGGCCATGCTCGAGGGCGCAGACCTGCGCGACTCGCTGCTCTGGATCGGCGGCTCAGTGGGCATGCGCATCACGGTCACGGTCTCGACGATCCGCGTCGAAGAAGACCTGCCCCTTTATCCCAGGCGCGCCGACCTCTTCGCGCGGGCCTCGGCCAGCTACATCCGCGCCCTTGTGGACCACCCCAAGAGCGTCTTGGCCCCCAAGGCCGCGTGGAACCGCGCTCAGATCGAAGCCGCGAACCCGGACCGCGCCCTGGAGGCCGCCCGCGCCTTCGACGAAATCAGCACCACCTATCCGAAGTCAGACCTCGTCCCCGACGCGCTTCTGGAAGCGGGCCGGTTGTTCGGTCAAGCGAACGCATGGGAAGAGGCAGCCGCTCGCTTCGACACCCTCGCTGGACATCCCCGCGAGCACGGCTACAGCTTCACCGCGAGGCGACTTCTGGCGGAGGCTTACACCCGCGTCGCCGAGGGTTCATCCAACCCCCTCGTGGCGTCGGAAACCGCCAAGCGCGCGTTGCTCGTGCTCGACTTCCTTGACGACGCGGACCCCACGCAGGACCTCAACGAGCGCCGCCTGCGCGCCATCGTCCGCAGCCGCGCATGCAGCCTGACCAACGATCCCGTCGAAGCCCTCAAGAGCCTCGACATCGCCGAGCGCTACAGCGACCGGGGCGTCGACGATCCCGAGATCGCCGAGCTCCGTGCCCGCGCGTTCGAGCGTGCCGAGCGCTACTCCAACGCCGTCAAGGCATGGCTCCGCTACAGCACACTCGTGACCGGTGAAGCGCACATCGTCGCCCTGGAGCGGGCCGCCGCCGCGTCCAACAAGGGCCGCCAGTTCATGGCGACCCTGACGATCGCCAAGACCGCCGAGAACGAAGGCCACGGGGACCGCCTCAAGCCCTACTCCGACGCCGCCTACGCAGGCCTCGACATGGAGCCCGCCAAGCTCGACTTCTTTGGGGACGCCGCCAAGCTGACCCGCGGCGAGCAGCTCTCGCAAAAGAGAATGCACGACCAGGCCGTCGACGCCCTGCGCCCCGTGTTCGAGCGCCGCGCAACCCTCGCACGGGAAGAGCGCATTCGCCTCGCCTACGCCTACGCCGAGTCCCTCGCAAAGTCGGACCGCGTCGACGAGGCCACCCTCGTCCTTCGCAAGACCACCGGCGAGCTCACGCGCGCCACTGACCGTAAGGCCGTCTACCTGTTCGCATCGCGCCTACTCGAAGAGGCCGGCGACGTGACCCGCGCCATCGCAGCCCTGGAGGGACGGCTCTAAGCCGCTATCACACATGTTCAAAGCCATCGGACTCGTCCAGTTGAGCCTCGCGCCTATCTTCGTCATCCCCGCGATGACGGGTCAAGAGGGCATGCAATCTAGCCTCGACGCCCAGCTCGAAGCGACGAAGCAGTCGATCGAGTACCTCGGGGGCCTGCGCGTTAGCGTCGCCGCCGGCGACCCCGGCGCCCTGCGTGCCCTCGAGCGGGCCACCGAAGCGCCCCGGGACGCTTCGCCCCAGCGCGCGGCGCACCTCGAAGTGCTCCAGGACGACATCGCGCGCCTGCGCTTCTCCCTCGATCGACTTCTGGCAGACCCCAGCGAAGTCGCGGCCATCACGTCCCTGCCGCGGAGCGTCGTCAAGACACTCGGACTGGCTGGTTCCGTGAGCCCTGAGGCGGGCTCCACCCTGAACGCGGACGGAACCGTCTCCACGCCCACGTCGCCCGCGCCCACCATCGACGCGAACGGCAACCCGATCATTCCTGAGGACGCGCCCGTGCGCACCAAGGTGGCCGTCACCAACCCCGCCGCCGCGCGCCCAGAGCAGCTGGCGGGCATGGGTAACACCGCAGGAATGACCGACATGATGCGCGCTGCCGTCAAAGGCGACGTCGGCCCCCTCGACACGGTCAGCCAGGCCTCGCGGCGCCGGGGCAACGAGCCCATCTCCCTTGAAGGGGACGGCTACGTTGCGGACCCCGTCGCCCTTGGGCGCCTGCTCGTTCGGTCCGGCCGAACGGCGGAAGCCATCGAAGTGCTGCAACGCCATCCCGACCTCGTTGGCGCCCGCTACTGGCTGGCGCGGTCTTACCAGAACCAAGACCGCTTCGAAGAAGCCCTCGAGATCTTCCGCGTCATCAAGGACGACCCGAAGGCAGGTGCCTACTCGGGCTACTCCGCGCAAGACGTCGAGTTCCTCGAGTTCCGTCAATCACTAACGGCCCGTCGCCGCTAGCCGCTCTCCGCCCCTCGCCTGTCCGACCTCGCCCACCCGCATCCCCGTTCGAACCCCACCCGTGCAGATTTCACCCGAACAACCCGCCGCTCTTCCGAAGGCCGCTCGCGACGAAGACGTCACGAACGCCATCACGACCTTCACCAACGTGCTGGAGAGTCTCCAAGAGAGCCATAAGCGCTTAGAAGATCGCGCCCGCCACGTGGACGCGGAACTCTGCCGGGCCAACGAGGAACTTGGTACGAAAGTCGTCGAGCTCGACCGCGTCAAGCAGCACCTCGAAGCCGTGCTCGCTTCGATCCCCACCGGGGTCGTCGTCTATGACACCGAGGGCCGCATCGTCCGCGCCAACGACGCCGCTACGGAGATCCTCGGCCTGGGCCGCACGGACCTCCTTGGGGCCAGCAACGTAGAGGGTCTCGCTGGTTCAGCGGCCGATGGCACCCCCGCCGAGACGCTTTGCAGCGACCACGTGGTGCGCGTCCTGGCACGCCGCTACTCCGCCATCACCCTCGACGGCGACGCCCCAGCGGGCGGCGTCGAGGTCATTGAAGATCAGAGCGCCCTGGTGCGCGCCAAGGAGCGCCTGCATCGCCTCGACAAGACCGCTGCCCTCGGCACCATGGCCGGCGGCATCGCCCACGAGATCCGCAACCCCCTCCACGCCATCCAAGGCTTCGCCGAGCTTCTGCTCCGCGAGACGGAAGGGGACTCCCGCGCCACCCGTCATGCCACGCGCATCAAAGAGGGCGTCACGGAGATCGAGTCGATCGTCGCTTCGATGCTCGGCATCGCCGGCACCGGCGAACTCCGCGTCGAGTCCTTCAACGTGCGCGCCATGATCCGCGACGCGGTCGAGGCTGTCATGCAGGACCGCGAGGCGCCCGAGCGCTGGACGGTCGAGATGGTCGGACCCGCGACCACGATCGTCGCCGACCGCATCAAGGTGCGCCAGGCCGCGCGCAATCTCGTCGCCAACGCCTGCGAAGCCCAGCCCACCGGTGGCCCGATCCGCATCGAGACGATCACGCAGGCGAGGGGCGTCGAGCTGATCGTCAGCGACGGCGGCCCCGGCGTTTCCCCTGAGAACGTCGATCGCATCTGCGACCCCTTCTTCACGACGCGCGCGGAGGGTACGGGCATGGGCCTCGCCCTTGTCCAGCGCGTCGCAGAACTCCACGGCGGCGGGCTCGAGCTCCGCACGCCGCCATCCCCCCTGGAGGGAGCCTCGTTCTCCCTCGCCATCCCCAGCCAGACGGCGCATCAGAGCCCGGCCACGAACGCTCCGTCCAACGAGAACGCCTGATCTCTCCCCGAATCCTCCTATGACCATCCAACGAATTCTGGTCGTCGACGACGAATCCCTCGCCAGGGAGTACCTGGCAGAAGCCGTCACGAGCCTCGGCTTCACGGCCCTCACCGCCAGTGACGCGCAGTCCGCGCTGCACATCGTGGAGAAGGAACAGCCTGACGCCGTCATGACGGATCTCCGCATGCCCGAGATGGACGGGGTCGAGCTGACGCGCCGCATCCACGAGCGGTGGCCGGACCTGCCGGTCCTGCTGTGCACGGCCCACGCCACCATCGAGTCCGCCGTGGACGCGATGAAGCATGGCGCCCGGGATGTCCTGATGAAGCCGATCTCCATGGACTCCATCGAGCACTCCCTGCGCCGCATCGAGCGCGAGGTTCGTCTCGAGGCGGAGAACCGCTACCTGCGCACCGAAGCCCGCGGCGCAAGCCCGGACTCCATCGTCGCGGAAAGCACATGCATGAGCGAGCTCCTGAAGGCGTCGGCCCGAGTGGCCCGCACGAAGGGCACGATCCTGATCACGGGCTCCAGCGGCACCGGCAAGGAGCGCGTCGCCCACTTCATCCACGCGGCGAGCGAGCGCTCGGAGAAGCCCTTCATCCGGGTCAACTGCGCGGCGCTGTCCGAGCAGCTGCTCGAGTCGGAGCTCTTCGGCCACGAACGCGGCGCCTTCACCGGCGCCGACCGCCAGCGCCTCGGCCGCTTCGAGCTTGCCGACCAAGGCACGCTTCTCCTCGACGAGGTCGGTGAGATCTCGCCGTCCATGCAAGCGAAGCTACTGCGGGTCCTGCAAGAGGACGAGTTCGAACGCGTCGGCGGACAGAAGACCCTCAAGGTCGACGTTCGCGTGATCGCCTCGACCAACCGCGATCTCGCCCAGGAAGTCGCCGCCGGCAACTTCCGCGAGGATCTCTACTACCGCCTGCACGTCCTGCCGCTGCACCTGGCCGCACTCAAGGATCGCCCCGAGGACATCATCCCCCTCGCCCACCGCTTCTGCGAGATGTACGCGGTCCAGAACGGCCTGCCGATTCCGAACCTCACGCAGGACGCCTGCGAGCAGCTGCTCTCTTGGCGCTGGCCGGGCAACGTGCGCGAGCTGGAGAACGTCATCCAACGCGCCGTGATCCTCGGAAGCCGCGGGACGGAGCCCTTCGACCTCTGCGCCGAAGACCTCGTCTTCGGTCCCGAAGCCAAAGGCGCAGCCACGGACCAGGTCTCGGCCCAGGAGCTCGACCTGGACCACCCCGCCTTCCAAGAGGCGATCGCCAACGAGTCCATGGCCGACGTGGAACGGGTCGCGATCCTCTCGACCCTCGAGCGCACCGGCGGCAACAAGACCGAGGCGGCCCGCCGCTTGGGCCTCACCGCAAGGACCCTCAGCAACAAGATGAAGATCTGGCGCCACGCTGGGCTCGTCACTACCTGATCCAGAACCCATGGGCATCTCCTCCGAAGGCGGCGACCTCCTCAAACGCCTGATGTCCGCGACCGCCCTGCGGCGCGACGTCCTCGCGAACAACATCGCGAGCCAGAACCTCCCGGGATACCGGCGGCGTGAAGTGCAGTTCGAAGAGCTGCTCGCCACCGCACTCGAGAAAGGAGAACGCCCCAAGGATCTCGATCGAATCGAAGCCAAGGTCGTCGCGGACTGGGATACCCCAGGACGTGCCGACGGCAACAACGTCTCCGCCGAAGAAGAAGCCAGCCTCATGACCGAGAACCGCATCCGGTTCGAGGTCTACGCGATGCTTCTGCGCGGCCGAAACTCGCTGATCTCCCAAGCCATCAACGGCGACCGCTGATTCGGCCCCCCTTCCTCTTACCCCAATCGCCATGTCATCCATCTCGAATTCGAACGGCCCCAAGAAGGCCCTCGACGGTGTGTTCCGCAGCATGCGGATCGCGTCGTCGTCGCTCACCGCAGAGCGAACCCGAATCGACACGATCACGAAGAACATCGCAAACGCCAGGACGACGCTCGTCCCGGGCACGGGGGAGCCGTATCGGCGCGAGGACGTGAGCTTCGCGCCCATCATGCAGCGGGTCGCCGGCGGCGAAGACCAGTTCATGGGCATTCGGGTGGACGACATCATCAAGGACCTGTCTCTTATACACATCTCCGAGCCCACGAGACTAGGCATGATCT
>CAJXRJ010000456.1 GCA_913058555.1 uncultured bacterium | reverse complement strand
CCCCCCCCCGCGGAGCCTCTACCTGCACGCCCACCTCGCCGAGCGCACGGCACTTGCCGCGCGCCGTTCCCGACGCATCCGTCACGCCAAGCTCCGCTCTCTCGTCCTTCGCCAGCAGGGTCACGACCACGCCCTCCACCGGACCACCACCGAAGTGAACGGTGATCGCCACGTCTACGATCCCCATGTCCCGGACGTCCAACGTCCCGAGGTCAGTTCCCGGCTCGAACATCGTCCCCCTGTCGTTCTCATCTCCCCAAGATTCGAAGTCGGGATGGCTCAGGCCCATGGAATAGGGCTCGTCCTGGGGCAGAAGGACAACGAAGTCGCCGTCCTCATCGGTGCGAGCACCGGCACCGCTGCCCTCGGTGGAGGGCCATCCAAAGAGCCGAGCCCCCGGGATGGGATCGCCGGGCGCAGTCACGACGCGACCACGGATCCAGGGGGCATCCTCGAGCACAAGGTCGACGGGGCCCGTGGGCTGCCCCGGCGTAACGGTCACGTCCTCCTCGAAGACACTGAGGTAACCCTTGAGCTGCGCTTTGACCATGTAGGTCCCAGTTTCCGCGTGGGGAATCAGGTACCGGCCATCGGGGCCCGGCAATGAGCCACGGGAATAGGTACCCGGCCGGCTCAGCCCTGTGCCCATCTTGACGTCGACTAGAGGTAGCCCCTTCTCGTCCGTCACCCTTCCGAAGATCGCCCCACGCACGCTGAGACGTAACTCGCCGATGTCCCGGATGCCCGGCGCCAACGGTTGTTGGCCGCCTCGCCCGAAGTCGACCCGTTGAGAGTCGTGGTACTGATCCGGGGCGATCCTCAGCCAGTGCTGCATCCCTACTACAAATGGTGCTTCAACGGAGAAGCGCCCGTCGTCCCCTCTTTGCGATTCGAATCCCAATGCCCTTCGGGGATGGGTTTCGTCCCCGAGCCGCTCTAGTTCCGGAACGTCGATGTCCTCGGGCCACTTGTAGCCACTGAACTGAATTCGTTTGCCCACCAGAGGCTCTCCGTCCTGGTCCAGGATTCGCCCCGTGACGCGCACTTTGCCCGCAGCCAACGCCGCGTCAGCGCCCGAAATGGCTGGCGCGTTTTCGGCTGCCGCTTCGCTCGCCCCGGCCTCCACGCGCCCGTTGACCGGAACCACTTCATCCGGCCCCGTCAGGCTCGGTGGCACATCGGACGCGGCACTCAGCGGAGTGGGCGCAAGGGCGTCGCAGAAGAAGTGAGCTTCGCGGCCAAAGAGCAGATAAGCGGCGCCGGCGAGCAGGGCGGCGATGAGGGTGAGAGTGGCAATGCGCGTAGAAGTACCGACGTCGAGCGATGGGGGTTCGTCCCGTAGAGATCCGCGCCTGGGTTGAGGGCGGGGCTCCCATGCGGCCCGTGGCGATCAGTCCTCGCCCACGGGTTCGAGCTCGACCTGTTCGACCCGCGTCTCACCCGGCCCGAGGTTCAGCTTGAAAGAGGTCGCAAGGCCGGCCTCCGGTTGCTTCACGGTCACGTCGATGGGACCCGCGGGCACCGTCATCCGGACGGGGTCCGCGGGGCTGGCGGACCGGATGATCGAGCCGCCGTCCGCGGTGGTCACCCAGACCGTTGTCCGGGAGTCGCTCGAAGGGGCGCTGATCTCAAGGATGGCGCCCTGGTCCAAGGCAATGGTCACATTGTCCAAGTGGCCACCAGACGGAACCTCCACGGGGAGCACCGGACTGATCAGACCGCCTGCGGTCCATGCCAGCATGTGGTGCTTGCCCGCGATGGCCTTCTTGAACTCGAAGCGCCCCTCCGCGTCCAGCTTGAGCAAGTGTTGATTACCCGTAAGCGTATCGCAGAATCGAACGTCGGCCTCCGGCACGGCCTTCCCGGTCTCCGCCACGATGACACGCCCCGTGACCTGGCCCGCGGCGCGGCTGAGGATCTCCACGTCGGCGGTGCCCGCTTTGACATCGACAGGCTTGGACCGGACGCTGTCCATCGCCGCCCCAGACACGCTGTAGACGCCGGGAATCAGGCCGCCGAGTTCAAACTTGCCATCCGGCCCCGCGCTCAACTGCCGGCTCCAGCCAAACCCTTTCCGAAACGCCATGATATGCCCCGGGGCCGGCTTGCCGGACTCATCCTTCAAGACGCCGGAGATCGAGAGTGTCTCGACGGTCTCGAGCGTCGCTTCGCCCCTTGGATCCTCCCGTGTGATCTCGATGCTGCCCCCTAGAGTCGCCGTCTTGGGAAACGGCTTCGAATAGTAGGACGCGCCTTTGGGCGCCACGAGGTAACGGCCAATGGCGAGACCTTCGAAGCGGGCCCGGCCGTTGTCGTCGGTGACGGTCGTCGCAAGTGGCTCGTCGTAGCCCTCGAAACGAAGTGCGCTGCCCCCCGCCGAGGGTCCGGTGCCGATCCAGAGCTCCAGTCCCGCGAGTGGCTCGCCATCCAGCCCCAGCGCGACGACCTCCACGATGCCGCTCGTGAACAAATCGAGCGTCATGCGGCGATCTCCACCCGGGCCTGGCGTCCGCACGTTCTCTTCGATGCGGATCATCTTCGCCCCCTGGTAGAACTCGATCTGAACGTCCTTGTTCGGGGGCAGTCCTTCGACGACGAATGTCCTGCTCTCGGCCTCCTCTTCGCCCACACCTTCGCCCTCGAACTCCCAGGCGTCGAGCCTGTACTGGTCGATCAGGGGCCTGGAGGAACTACCGCCCTTGAGGTCGTAATACGAGCTGTTCCAGATGAGCGCCCGCACGGTCAAGTCCGCTGGCGGTTCGAGGACCTCGAACTGAATGGTCGCGGGCCTGACCAGTTCGATCCTCCATGGTTCGGGCCCAAGGCCAGGTGCACCCACGGTGCCGCCGACGGTCAAGAGCCGCGGGGCGTAGCCAGGGGCAAAGACCCCAAGCCCTTGCTTGCGCCACGTCGCGGCCTCCACTTTGAAGAGCCCCTTCCCATCGCTCGCCGCGAGGGGTGCCGTCGGTGGATTCAAGCGCTTGGCGGATGACTGCCGACCGATGAATCTCTCCCCGCGCCCATAGGTGCCAACGGCGGCGCCCTCCACCGGCTGACCAGTCTCGGAGTCGACCACGAGTCCGGCGAAGAACGCGTCGTCCCGCGTATGCAGCACAACCTCAACATCGTGGACTTGCCCCTCGACGAGGGCGGGAATCTCACGCCGAAGCGACTCCCCGTCCCCTCTCGGGGCCCTGACCCGTATGTCTCGGGCTTCACCGACGGCCACCCGGAGGCTGACTCGCCCCTCACCATCCGTCATTGACGGAGAAATGAGCGAGGGGCCGCGCGCCCGTATGGCCGCGGTGGGCACCAGCATAACCGTGGCCCCCTCCATGGGCTCACCATCTTCGTCGACGACCACCACGAACACGTCGGCCTCGACGGGTGGAGGATCGTCCTGGACGTTGCCGAAGGAGACGAGGGACAACACGAAGAAGAGGGCGGCTGCGAGCGGCCTGGCGAGAGGTGACTTCATCGAAGGCAGTTCTAACCGTTCCCCACGAATCCCGCTGGCCTTTGTCCTACGCACCGCTTCCGCTCGTGATGTCCATACGCGGGGCGGAATCGCTTCAACGGATTCAGTACGCGTGGGTACCCTCCTCCCATGACCAGGTCGATCCTTCACCTATTCGCCCATCCGGCGCCTCACCGATCCCGGGTCAACAGGCCGCTCGCCCAGGCGATTCAAGGGATCCCAGGCGTGAGCCACGTGGATCTCTACGCCCGCTACCCTGACTTCCACATCGACATCCGCCGCGAGCAGGAGCAGCTGGCCGGTGCCGACCTGATCATCTTCCAGCATCCGTTCTTCTGGTACTCGTCCCCTGCGATCTTGAAGGAATGGCAAGACGTCGTGCTCGAGCACGGCTTTGCCTACGGAGAGGGCGGGAACGCGCTGCGGGGCAAAGCGCTTCTGTCCGTGATCAGCACCGGGGGCGTCCGGGAGGCCTACTGCCCCGCAGGGCACAACCACTTCACCATGGCGGAGTTCCTGCGCCCCTTCGAACAGACGGCGCGCCTGTGCGGCATGCACTACCTGCCTCCGTTTGTCGTCCACGGGACCCACAGCCTCCAGAAGGATGAGGTTGACGCCCAGGCCGTGGAGCTTCGGCGCTGCGTAGAGCGCCTCGCCGATGAGAGCTGCGATCTGGGCAGGCTCGAGGGCGCGACCTTGACGGAGGTGATCCCTTGATCCCCCTGGCCCTATCAGGGGGCGGGGCGTCGGGCGCGCTGTTCTATGCCTTCGTGTACCTGAGCGCCGCGGTGCTCGCGGTGCCGATCGCGAAGCGCCTTGGCCTTGGATCCGTACTCGGCTACCTGGTCGGGGGCGCGATCATCGGTCCAGGCGCGCTGAACCTCGTGGGCGAGGCCTCCGAGGTCATGACGTTCGCCGAGTACGGCGTGGTCGTGATGTTGTTCTTGATTGGACTTGAGCTGAGGCCGCATGTGCTTTGGCAAATGCGCGGGGACGTGCTCGGCCTCGGCGGGCTCCAGGTGGCGCTCACCGCCGGCGCGATCGGTGGCGTGTCTCTTCTGCTCGGCGCTTCGCAGACAGAGGCCCTGGCCTTTGGGCTCATCCTGTCACTCTCGTCCACCGCCATCGCGCTCCAGACGCTCGCTGAGAAGGGCCTTACTGATGGGCCCGTGGGCAAAAGAGCGTTCTCGGTGTTGCTGCTGCAGGACATCGCCGTCATCCCGATCCTGGCGCTGCTCCCTCTCCTCGGTGGCGCCTCCAACGGGAGCGACGCGGCCGCCAGCGCGATCTCCCACCTGTCCGGTCCGTTGCAGGCCGCCATCACCTTGGGTTCGATCGCGCTCGTGATCGTCGGTGGCAAGCTCCTCATCCGCCCGATGCTCCGCGCCATCGCAGCCACGCACCTTCGGGAGCTCTTTTGCGCGGCGGCGCTGCTCATCGTCGTTGGGGTCAGCCTCGCCATGGGCTTCGTTGGCCTCTCCGCGGCGCTCGGGACTTTCCTGGCCGGAGTCGTCCTCGCCGACAGTGAATACCGCCACGAACTGGAGGGCGACCTGGAGCCTTTCAAGGGGCTGCTCCTTGGACTCTTCTTCGTGACGGTAGGTGCCAGCATCGACTTTGGTCTCGTGCGCGACATGCCCCTGGCCATCCTCGGCCTCGTGGCGGGGCTCATCGCCATCAAAGCCCTCGTGCTAGTGGTCCTTGGGAAGCTCTGGGGCGTGGGCCCCTCCGCTCGGTCGACGTTCTCCTTGATCCTCTCCCAAGCGGGTGAATTCGGATTCGTCCTGGTCGCCACCTGCCTCGCCCTCGGCATCTTCGATCAGGACGCCGGCCAGCTCCTGATCGTGGTGATCGCACTATCCATGGCATGCACCCCCCTCTTGCTTCTCCTGGACGAGCGCGTCCTCCAGCCACGGCTCACGCGCACCCTCAATGCGGACGCCGTGCCTTCGGAGGCCCCGTCCGGCCGGCGCGCCAAGGTGATCGTCGCGGGCTTCGGACGCTTCGGCCAGTCGGCGGGACGCCTCCTACTCGCCAACGGCTTTGACATCACGGTGCTCGATTTCGACCCGGGGACCGTCACCGTCCTTCGCGATCATGGGCTACCCGTTTACTTCGGGGACGCGACGCGGGCCGACCTGCTGGAGACCGCCGACACCGGCGCTGCCCAGCTTTTCATCATCGCGACGAAAGACCCCACCCACGGGCTCCACATCGCGGAGACGGTCCGGCGTGAGTACCCGAGCCTCCCCATCCTGAGCCGCGCCTTCGATCCCCGCCAGGCGCACATCCTGCGCGGCGCCGGCGTCAACGAGACCGTCTGCGACGTGAACGGCGGCGGCTTGGCGCTGGGGCGAAAGAGCCTGGAGATGCTGGGCTATCACCCCTACCGAGCCGAACGCGCCGCCCAGCGCTTCCGGCGCCACGAAGAGGAGACCCAGGCCCAACTCTTCGAAGCCCTCGGCGACCCCAAACGCACGTTGCAGGTGGCCCGCCTGCGTACCCAAGACCTCGCACGGCTCCTCGAAGCCGACGGCGAGAACAACACGCTGCAACGCGATGGCGCCTGGTCCATTACCCGAACGGCCGAGGCCGCCCGGGACTGATGACGCAGAAACGCCGAGCCTGGTCGCCCGCTCGTCTTGGGGCTTGCCACCGCCGATCGCCGCTTGGGTGCGATCGACGCTGGCAGGCCGCTCTTTAGAGTAGAGAACGACCGGAGGCCGTTTTCCCTCCGTGCCGCTCTGGCGCTCCCGTGGGCCTGTCTCTTATACACATCTCCGAGCCCACGAGACTAGGC
>CAJXRJ010000455.1 GCA_913058555.1 uncultured bacterium | reverse complement strand
GTGAAGGATTGGGCGGGGACCCCTCAGGTCGAGGCACTGGATTCCGCCCGAGGGGGGGGCACGTTCGTCACCGTAGCCCAAGGCGGACTTCGTTGGCCACTGGCCCCGTGGCTGGAGTGGCGTCCGCTGACCGTCCGTTCTTCGAAACGCCCCAGAAGACCCTGAAAGTGGGCCCCGTATCTCTCTCCGAGACGGAATCGGAGTGGGGAGCGCTGCGGCGCCACTCCGCCCTCTGGGGCCCCTCTGCGGCTGCCCGCTCGGATTGGGGCCCCGTGCCCGCTTTTCTCAGTCCCAAGAAGGCCCCAAACTCCCCGGAACACGGGATCATCTATCCTGGGTGAGACTCTCGCTCCCCAACTAACAGCCATATCAGGCGGAGATGAGGCACGCTCCCTGCCGGGTGCGTAATCTTCGCTGGCGCGTCCTTACGCCTCCTCCCCCGGACGCCCCACTCCAATCCATCATGCGACGACTCTTGAACGCCCTGCAACATTCTGAGGAGCCCGGCTCCGAAGGTTTGGCCTTCTCCCGCCCCGCCCCCTCTCTCACGGTCTTGGCCGCGGGCCTGGCGATCTCCTTTGGCGCAAGCTGCCACTCCCATGACGACGGCGCCACGGGCGCCGGCGGCGGAACCGGTACGACCGGTGATTTCAACTTCAGCTCACAGCTCGGAACGATTCGCGAGGGACAGCTCTCTGACATCTCGGCGAGCCTGCTCAACGGAGCCCCCGCGACGATCTCGAACTGGATGCTCTCGACGAACGTCGATGGCGCGCTCGTCGAGCTGCCGGCCCCCGATGCCGTTCGGTTCATCGCCGGCGACGTCGGCTCCTACGTCCTGGAGGCGTCAGACGCTTTCCTGAACGTCGGCACCCTCAACTTGGAAGTCCTCACGGCAGGAACGGCCTTGACGGTCACGGAAGTCATCGCTGGTACGGACAATGACCTTGTCTTTGCCCGCCTGGCCGTGAGCGGCGAAGACCTCTTCATCGCCGAGCGTATCGGCGGAGCGGCGGCGCCCCAGGTCTTCGCGCGCGCGGATCGCTCCGGCACCCGCGGCATGGAGGTCACGCTTCCCTACAAAATCCAAGGCCTTGCGGCCGCGCCCGGTGGCGCCGTCACCGCGACCCGCACGGCGGCGACCCTCACGGACGCTCTCGTACGCTACGATCGCGACCTGAACGAAGTGGCGAGCTTCGCTGCTCCCGACCTCGGTACCGCCCTTTGGTCGGACCGGATCGCCATGAGCGATGAAGGGGAAACCCTGGTGCCGACCGACCTGAATGGCGGCTCGATCCTGCGCCTCGACGTCAACGGCGACCCCGCCGGCGGCACCCTTCAGGACAGCCTGTTGCCCCTCCCCGTTGCATTCGCAGACCTCGTGGACATCACCGTGGGTCAGTTCGGTGAGGTGTACGCCGCGACTTCGACCGAAATGGGTCGCACCTCCGCCGACGGCACCGTCGACACCACCCTGTGGACCCCCTCGTCCTACGTCGCGATTCGCGCCATGGATTGCGACAGCAAGGGCATTCTCCACGTCGCCCTTCAGGACGCCGACGGCGGTCAGTGCGGAAGCATCCGCCGCTTCAACTGGCTCGGTGGTCAGATCCGCCGGATCAGCGACTACAACGACCCGAACGGCTCGCGCTTCGCCGCCCGTAAGGTCCTGAACCCCCAGGACCTCGCGGCCTACCCCGAAGGCTCCTGGCGCATGTACGACGACACCGTGACCCTCGACCCCACCATCCAGAGCGCTGCCTGGATCGTTGCGGGCAACGTCCCGATCGACGGTAAGTGATGGGGGGCAGGGGGCCCGCAAGGCGCTTCCCACCAACCCACACGGAAAGAGCCCGGCCCGCATGCCCTCCACGGGGTTTGCGGGCCGGGCTTTCATTTTGCCGGAGCCAAAGTGCGTGGGGGGCCGACGCCCAGGGGGCAGCTCCCTAGCGTGACCGCCGGAGCCCGACCTTCCGCGCGCCGTCGACGAGCCCCCGTAGGCGTATCGCCACGTCGGGAAAGTTCGCTGCGACGTTGGTCTCTTCCCCCGTGTCGGCTGCGAGGTCGTACAGCTCGTCCTTCCCGTTCTTGCGCGAGACGAGCTTCCACCGTCCTTCGCGCACGGCCAGCGTCCCCGCTTCCTCGAGGATATATGGGGCACCGACGGGGTCCGCCCCAAAGAACGCGTCCCAGCGGTCCTGGCTGTCGATCGCTTGCCCTTCTGGGAGGTCGACGTCGAGGGAGCTAGCGAAGGACGCAAGGAGGTCGATCTGAGTGACCAGCGCCGTGGAGCGGCCGGGTTCGATGCGGCCAGGCCACCTCACGATGAGGGGGACGCGGGTGCCGCCCTCATAGATCTGGTACTTGCCGCCGCGGTACGGGCCCGAGCCATCGTGCCCTCGGTCGACCTCCTCCTGGCTTGTTTCTACGGTCGTGCCGTCGTCGTACCCGTCGTCATAGACGGGGCCGTTGTCGCTGGAGAAGATGACGATCGTGTCCTCCGCGAGTCCCTGTTCTTCAAGGGTCTTGAGCAGCTCGCCGACGCACCAGTCGAGTTGCACCATGGCATCCCCGCGGTAGCCCAAGGCGCTCTTGCCTTGGAACCTTGGGTGGGGCGTGCGCGGCACGTGGATGTCCTGGGACGAGAAGAACAGAAAGAACGGCCGCTCCCGGTGGGCAGAGATGAACTCCCGCGCCTCATCCACGAAGACGTCCGCCATGGTCTCGTCGTTCCAAAGCGCCGCAGCGCCCCCCGCCATTTGGCCAATGCGTCCGATCCCACCGATGACGCTCTGGTTGTGGCCGTGGGTGCTTGCGTAGTACGTCATGGCTTCCGGAGTCCTGCGACCGTCCGGGTAGCGGGTGCTCTCGGCGGGCGCTTTCGCTGGGTCACCGACATGCAGAGGGTCGGCTGGATCGAGGCCCACGACTCGGTGCCCATCCAGATAGACACACGGCACCCGGTCGTTGGTGGACGGCAGCAAGAAGCACTCGTCAAAGCCCACCTCAAGGGGCCCCGGCTTCACATCGCCATTCCAGTCGACGGGCTCGCCCTTGGCGCCGAGGCCGAGGTGCCACTTGCCGACGATGCCGGTGTGGTAGCCCGCCTGTTGGAAGACCCTGGGCAGCGTCAGGGCGTCCGTGGGGATCGTCAGGGGCGCGTTGGGCCGTAGGATCCGGACGCCGCTTCGGAATCCGTGCTCCCCGCTCAGGAGCGAGAAGCGCGACGGGGTGCACGTTGCCGCGGTGCAGTGCCCGTCCGTGAAGACTCGCCCCTCCCCGGCCAGCCGGTCGAGGTTCGGCGTGGGGATCAACTCGGCGCCGTAGGCACCCACGTCCCCAAAACCAACGTCGTCGCCGTAGATCAGGACGACGTTGGGCGGCCGCTCGGGCTCGCCGCTGGGCAGGGGGGCTGCGGTGGGAGCGGAGCCCGTCGCGCACGAGGCGAGGGCGCCTATCCAGAGAAGAACCGGCGAGGGCGCGGGGCCCGTCAACGTAGGCCGTGCCGCGTCTTCGCCGCCGTCACGGGGTTCAATGCCCGAGCAATGGGGATTCATGACGATCCTCCGCGGAGCGTCTGGGGGCCGAATCCAGCAGACGGGCCGGCCGGACTGGGGGAACGGTGCCGGGGCAGACCCTGCCCGGGCTTCCGTCGCTAAGCGGTCTGCTTGGCGGCCTTGGCGAGTTTCTTCGCCTTCTCCACCCACTTGTCGTTCTTGATGCGATCCAGGGGAACGCCGATCTTGTCCGCTAGCTTGGCAAGACGCGCAGCGGACATCTCCGCCAGCTGCTCAAAGCGTCGGACGCCCGCCTCGTGGAGCTGGGTCTCAAAGCTCGGCCCAATGCCGCTGATGAGCTTGAGGTTGTCCGTCGCCGCGCGCTTGCGAGTCGCCTTCTTCTTGGTGGCCTTCTTCTTCGACGCGGCGCGGGCGGGGGCTGCCTTCTCGACTTCCTGCTTCGCAGCAGCCTTTCGAGGATGCGGCTTCAGCTCCTTGACCTGAATCGAGTCCGCAGCGCCGGCCTTGGCCTTGCTCTTCGCGGCGGAAGATTTGGCGGCGGCGGACTTCGCAGCGGGTTTGGCGGCTGCTTTGGCCTTGGGGCTCGCCTTGGCTTTTGCGGCAGCTGGCGCGTTCTTGGCACCAGACGCGGAAGCTGCGGAAGTGTTGGTCTCAGCGGCCTTGGCGGGCGGTGCCTTTGTGGGTGCCGCCGCCTTCGGCGCGGCCTTGGCCGCAAGGCGCTGGGCGGCTGCGGCGTCCTTGCGCGACTGGATGAGCTCGCGCTTGGTCTCGTTCAGCTTGGCGGTCTGCTCCTCGAGCTTCAGACCAGTGCTCTTCAGCTTGGTCTCCAGGCGTGAAACGGCGCTGTTCAGCTCATGGGCCTTGCGCTGGTCCGCCTTCTGGGCGGATTGGAGCTCCGCCATTCGCGAGCGGAGGGTCTGAATCTCGCGCTTGCGTTCTTCGACGTTGGACTGGGCCGTTTCCAGCCGCTTCGAGCGCTGCTGGAGCTCACGGCCTTCGCGGTTGACCTCTTTGCGAAGGTCCGCGATCTCCTTCTTGGTTTCCTGCAGCTCCTCGTCGGCGCCTTCGAGATCCGCCAGGCGTTTCTCGAGGGCTTGGATCCGCCCTTCACGCTCGCGTGTTTCGCGTTCGCCCGTGGACTTGACCTCCGCCAGCTCCGTCTCGCGCTCCTGGAGCGCGACGGGCACTGGTTCGAGCTCGGCGACGCGTTCCCGGAGAACCCGCAGCTCGCCGTCGCGCTGGGCGATCTCCACGCGCAGGGGCTCGAGCTCGCCGACTTTGCCTTGGAGGGTGCCAATGCGGTTCGTCGAGTCCGCCTGGAGCGCCTCGTTCTTGGCCGTCTGGGCCTCGAGTTCCGTCTCCACACGGGCCAGGCGTGGCACGAGTGGCTCGAGTTCCTTGAGACGGGCCTTTGCCGTTTCGAGCTCCTTCGCCGTGGCGTCCAGCTCTGCGGGCACCGGCTCGAGGGAGGCGACGCGCTTCTCGAGGTTATGGATGGTCCTGCGGGACTCCTCCTGGGCGGCGCTGAGTTCTTCGCGGACCCGCGCCAATTCCCCTTCGCGATCCTCAAGCCGGGGCTCGAGGGGCTCCAGGGTGGCCAGTCGAATGCGCAGCTCAGAGATCTCTTCGCTGCTGGCTTTCACCATCCGGTCGCGCTCTTCGCGCAGGGCGGTGAGTTCGCCGACCGTGCGTTCGAGGGAGGCGGGCACGGGGCTCAGTTCCTCCACGCGGGCCCGCAGGGTCGAGATCTCAAGTTCGGTTTCCCGCTCCAGGTCCTCCTTGGCGCGGCGCACGGCGCCGAGCTCGTCGGCGGTCTCCTCAAGTTGGGCCGGGATCGGCTCCAGCGCGGCGAGGCGGGTCCGTAGCTCGCTGATCTCGTCCGCCGTTTGACGCTCCAGTTCGGCCTTCGCCTTGCGTTCAACAGAAAGCGCGTCTGAGGTCTTGGTGAGCTGAGCCGGAACGGGCTCCAGCTCCATCAAGCGCTCCATGAGCTGGGCAATCTGGTCGGACGATTCGCGCTCGAGCTTGGCCTTGGCGTCGCGCACCTCGGCGAGGCTCGCGGCGGTCGCCTCGAGCTGGTCGGGAATCGGGGAGAGACCCATCACCTGGCTTTCGAGCTCCGCGATCCTGCGCGCCGAGTCGGTGTCGGCCGTGCGTTTCGCGTCTCGCACCTCGGCGAGCGCTTCCTCGGTGGCGGCCAGGCGCGACGGCAGCGGCTCCAGCTCCCCGAGGCGGCTGCGGAGAGCCTCAATCTCCCCCTCGGAGTCGCTGGTGAGGCTTGCGAAGCGGTCTTGGAGTTCGGCGAGGGCCTCGCCGCGCTCCTCCGCCATGGGCTGGAACGGCTCCAGCTCAGCGACGCGGGCCTGGAGCGAGCCGATCTCCGTGTGGGAGTCGCCTGTGAGGCTTGCGAAGCGGCCCTCGAGCTCGGCGAGGGCCTCGCCGCGCTCTTCTGCCATGGGCTGGAACGGCTCCAGTTCGGCCACGCGGGCCTGGAGGGTGACGATTTCCGCGGTGGTCGATTCGAGCAGTTCGTCCCGCTCCTCGCGGGTCATCTCGAGCTCGATGCGCACGGACTCGAGGGCCTCCGGGATCGGACGCAGGGCCTCAAGCTCGGTCTTGAGTGCGGCGATCTCATCGGCGCTGGACGCCGCGAGGGCTTCCCGCGCCGCGGTGACTTCGCCGAGGGCCTCTTCGGTGTGCTCGAGCTTTGCGGTGAGCTCCGCTTCCATGGCCTCGAGCCTTTCCCCGCACGCCTCGAGGCCAT
>CAJXRJ010000454.1 GCA_913058555.1 uncultured bacterium | reverse complement strand
ACGTGTCGCCGCCATCGCTGGACCGATACAGGGCGCCGCCCACGTCGTACCGCCCTTCCCCAGGGGGCGAGTGGTCGACGATGAGGGCATAAACCACGTCCGGCTCCGACGCGGCAGCGGCGAGGGCCACTCGCCCGACGTCCTTGCCTTCCAGGAGTCCACCACCAAGGCGGTCCCACGAGGCGCCGCCGTCGTTGCTTCGAAAAACTCCGCCGTTCCCGCCCCGCCGGCGGTCCCAGGCTGCCGCCCAGAGCCGGTCCGCGTTGAAGGGATCGCGCACCAGGTCGATGATCCCCACTTCGTCACCGACGGAGAGCGTCTGGCTCCAGGTCTCCCCACCGTCCCGGCTCACGTGCACGCCGCGGCGCGCATCGGCGCCACGCCGCGGCCCGATGACGGCCACGTGCACCACTTTCGAATCCCGCGGGTCGACGAGAACTTTGCCGATACGAGCGCTGTCCCGGAGGCCCATGTTCCGCCAGCTCTTGCCGCCGTCCGTGGACTTGAACACTCCCGTGCCGTCGTAGGACATGCCGCCGAGGTGCGCCTCGCCGGTCCCGACCCAAACGGTCTCACCGTCATTGGGGTCCACGGTCACGTCGCCCACCGAGAAGGTCGACTCATTTGCAAAGACGTGATCCCAGGAGAGCCCGCCGTTGATCGACTTCCACACGCCGCCGGAACCGACGCCCGCATAGATCACGCTCGGTTTGCCCGCGGGAGAATCCACGGCCTCGATGCGACCGCCGCAGTTCTTCGGCCCGAGGGCGCGCCACAGCGGGAGGTCCGAAGGCGACTTGGCGGTGAGCGCCATGTGCTTTTCCCATCCGGCGATCCGCGTGTCCGCTTCGGTCGCGGGCCGAGTGCCTGGCTGGGCCCGCAGCGGGCCGAGGGGAACCCTCCCCGTGGGCGCGCTCCGCCCCCCCTTCGCGGTCAACTTCCCAAGGAGCGTTTCGAGGGCTTTCCGCCGCGCTTCTTCTTCAAAGAACAGGTTCGTCCGCTCGCCGGGATCCTTGGCGAGATGAAAGAGCTGCCCCGTGGCTTCCGGGGCCGTTTCCGGCAACGCATAGGCCTTCAAGGGACCCTTGGTGTACCCATTGCCCCCGGACCCCATGTGCGCCAGGTACTTCCAATCCCCTTGGCGGAGTTGGAACTCGCCCCGGAAACTCTGGGTCAGCATATGCGGCCGGATCGGCTCGTCGTCCTTCACGGTCCCGAGCATCGCCGGCAGCATGTCGTAGCTATCCACGGCCACGTCATCGGGTAGCGGGAAACCCACAACCGACGCCAGGGTCGCAAAGATGTCCGTGGTGTTGGTGAGCTGCGTGGACACTTGCCCCGCGGGAATGCGCCCCGGCCAGCGGACGATGAACGGGACCCGGTGCCCCCCTTCCCAGCCGTCGCGCTTCATGCCCCGGAAGCCGCCGGCCGCATCATGTTCGTGATCCCGCCGCATCCAATCGGTGTGAAGGGTCTCGGGCCCGTTGTCCGAGTTGAAGAGCACGAGGGTGTTCTCGTCCACACCGAGGGCCTTCAGCTCATCGAGGAGGCGCCCGGTCAGGACGTCCAGCTCATGGACAAAGTCCCCCCGCGCGCCCGCGCCCGACTTGCCCTGGAACTCGGCCGCCGGAAGGACCGGCGCGTGGGAAATCTGGGTGGACAGGACGGCGAAGAACGGCGTGTCCGCGTGGGTCTTTCGATGCTCCCGAATGAACTCGACGGTCTTGTCATAGAAAAGGAGGTCTGCGTCCTCGAACTGATAGCCCGGCGCCTTCCACCCCTCGTCGTTGTCCCAGCGCCACTTGCCACCGGGATTCGGCAGTCCGTCGCGCTTATGCCGCTCGCTCGCCGGCACGGGGACCATGCCGTTCTCGATGTAGACGTAGAGCGGGTCCGTGGTCGGGCAATTCGGCGTCACAAAGGACTCGTCGAAGCCCCGCGCGTTGGGGCCATCCTCCAGGGGCGTACTTTTTTCGTAGTCGATCAAGAGCGAGTTGTCGAAGCCGCCCCCGAGCCGCTTGCCGTCTTCGCCGTACCAAGTGAGCCCAAGGTGCCACTTTCCGAAGATCCCGGTCCGGTAGCCCTGGCCCCGGAGCATCTCCGCGATGGTCATCTTCCCAGGAGCCAGGTAGCTCGGGCCGCCGGGTCCCTCGAAAGCCCGCGAACCGCGTCCCGTCCGGCACACCTGTTGGCCCGACATGAGCCCGTAACGCGAGGGGGAACAGATCGTGGAGGGGCTGTGGGCATCCACAAAGCGAATGCCCTCCGCGGCCATGCGGTCGAGCCGCGGCGTTTGGTAAGCGGCCTCCGCGTTGTAGGCAGAGAGGTCCCCGTAGCCCAGATCATCCGCGTAGATCACGACGATGTTCGGCAGCTCCTGGGCGGTAGCACCCTGGGAGAGCCAAACGGCGAAAAGGGCAACCACAACACGGAATGACTGGAGGGTCTTCAGAGCTTTCTCCTACGCGGCGAATTCAAACGGGGACGGCGGACACGACGCCGCGAGCATACCGCCCGCGTCAGCCCTTCGCTTCGAACGTAAAGCGCTGGAGCTCGCCGCCCCTCTCCGTCCACTCGAGCCGAAGTCCGTTGGGCCCGACCTTCTCGAGACGAGTCGTCGCGGGCGCCTCGTCCTGCCTGGCCCCGAGAAACGACGTGCTTTCCTCCCCTGGCAAGGCCCCGAAGTTCCGGATCACGGTGTCGCCACGGGTGAGCCCTGTGTCCTTCCAGCCCTGTGCCCTTCCAGCCCTTGGCCCCCGCCACGTCGCCCAGGGCGAACAGTCGCTCCTCCCTTCACCCTTCCAAAGCTGGCTCCCTACTTTGGCTAAACACCGACCATGGGGCGGCCCGCGCGTCGACTCCTAGAAGCTCCAGCCGAGGGAGACGACTGCGGCGTGGGTCCACGCAAACGTGTAGACGGTGTCGTTGTCCGCGCCCCCTTCGATCGTGCGATAGCCAAATGCGAGGCGCGTTCGATCGTCCAAGTTGTAGCTGAGCTTGAGCGAAGCATCGACTGCACGGCCGGCCGGGGCCGCAGCCCCTTCGACGTCGAGGATCGCCGACCAATCCTCCGAGAGCCGACGAACCCCCGTGAGGTTGAACAGCGGCACGACCCCCAGGTCGGTGTTCTCCGCGTTTCGGGCCCCCTGGCTCACCTCAATCGAGGCATCGCGGACCAGCGCCGTCACGCCGCCCTTCCAATTCCAATCGTCGGACTCCCAGAAGCAGTATCGATACCCAAGCCGATAGGTGTCGAAGCGGTAACGGGCCTTGGCCGTCCCCGGGTTGAAAGTCGTTCCCGCAAACGACGTCGGTTGGCTGAGCGTGCCAGTCCCGTCGGTCCGGAGCGGGGCGTAGAGAAGGCGCAGGCCATGGCGCTCGTTGATGTCGTATTCCAACGTCGCCCGACCGACGGGCCATGAACCCGTCCCGGTGAGGTCCATCAACGAGAACTGCGTGCCGGTGGTACCCGGAATTCTCACGTCGTTGCGTGACGTCCAAAGCGCGCCACCTTCAAGTTCGATCCGCAGCCCCAGGGGCGCCGCCCCCTGGGTTCGGCTGATGGGTTGCACCTCGTCGAGGACGATCGGGGCGCGCGGCAAGTCAGTTTCCGACGGGCTCACGCTAAGCGTGGAAACGGTCAACAGGAATGCGAATGTGGTGAGCATGTGGCTGGATTGAACCCGAAAGGACGCCGATACACCCGCGCCGGCCCGCTCGAGTTGCGCGATCGGCCGCCGGTGAGAATCACGCGGCTGCCGGAAGTTGTTCGGCAGCCGTAATTTGAGACAGCCAGGTGGGCAATTTCGACGGTTTCTCGCACCCAATTCCGCGCGCTCGGTTCTGTTGGATCCGGCGCCACCCCTCGCCATGGGTGGCGATTCGTTCCCCCCATCAATCCCGCCTGCCAAGGCCCGCCATGCCAAAGCCGCTCTCCTTGCGCGCTCCTGCGCTTATCGCCTTCTGCGCCCTAGCCACGCAGTCCTACGCCCAAACGCCCCTTTCCGGCCCCCTCTCGGACAGCACGACTGGCCCGCTCCTGAGTGGCGTCGTCTACCACACGACATCCAACATCAGTGTCGTATCGTCCGCGACCCTCACCATCCAGTCTGGTGCGATCATCAAGTTCGGATTTGATCATCGCTTCGACGTGAATGGGACGCTTCTGTGCAATGGAGTCCTCGCCGACTCGGTCATCTTCACGGATCTGCGCGACGACACGGCGGGCGGCGATACCAACGGGGATGGCAATGCGACATTCCCGAACGCCAGCTGGTGGCGGGGCGTTCAATTCACTTCAGGCTCAAGCGCTAGCCAGGTTACGGGTCTGACGGTGCGCTATGGAGGACGGTTTATCCCCAACTTCAACCTCTCGGACTGCTCCGCGGTCTTCACCAATTGTCGGTCCGAAGAGAGCGCGATTCATGCCTGGAACCTCAACACATCGAGCTTCCCGACGCTCACGAACTGTGCCGCCGTCAATTGCCTTGGTGAAGCCTTCTTCCAGGCGCCCCTCGCTGCCTTGCCATTGTTCTCCGGCCTATCCGCAGTGGGAAACTCCAGAGATCGACTCATGGTTTCCTCGGGGTCTGTGATTGGCGGGGCCGCCATCACCATTACCCCCCAGAACCTCCTGAGTGGCTCCTTTACGACGAGCGACAACATCAACATCAGTAGTGGCTCGTCCCTGACACTTGAGGCCGGCATCGGCGTGAAGCTCTCGTTCGACAGGTCGGTGATCGTTCAAGGAACTCTCACCTGCAACGGCACGTCGGGGAATCCCGTCGTATTCACGGACGAGCGCGATGACACGGTCGGCGGTGATTCCAACGGCAATGGCAGCGCCTCCGTGCCAGCGGCAGGCTTTTGGCGCGGCATCGATCTGCGCAGCACGTCTGATGCAAGCTCCCTTGAGAACGTCGACGTGCGATACGCAGGCAGATTCATCTCGGGACTGGAGCTTTCGTCGAGCGACGCCCTCCTGCGAAGCTGCAGGGTGCTCTCCTCCTCAGGGGGTGGCATCGATCTCAACGGGTCGTCTTTCCCCACGATCGACGGACTGCGAGTCGAGGACTGCGCCGGCGAGGCCCTGAACAGAGTCGACATCCACGCTTTGGCCGGCATTGGTGGGCTGGACTTTGTAGGAAACACATTCGACCGAGTGCATGTCACGGCGGCCCTCGTCATGAGCGGTGAGTCGATCACACTCCACCCGAGCCACTCGTTCCTCAACACCCTGTACATGGACACGAACATCTCGGTGGAGTCGGGAGCTACGCTCAACATCGCGCCGGGAATGATCTTGAAGATGTCATTTGACCGCCGGATCAGTGTGAGCGGCAACCTGCAGGTCAACGGAACCCCCGGCCAACGCGTCCGTTTCACGGAGGAGCGCGACGACTCTGTAGGGGGTGACACCAATGGAAATGGGAATGCGTCCTCTCCGGGGGCGGGGTGGTGGCGCGGGATCGATCTCCAGAACAACGCGGACGGCAGCTCGATTCAATTCGCCGACGTCTCCTACGGAGGTCGCTTCATCTCAGCTTTCGAGATTACGAACGCCGCAGTCACGATCAACCGTTGCCGCATCCAAGACTGCACCTCCTCGGGCATAGACTTCAACAACAGCAGCGAAGTCTGTGTCATCGATCGGGTCGTAATCAATCGATGCACCAGTGCTGCTATCGAGAAGGTCCGCTTCGAGCGGCTTCAGGACATCGAGTTCGCTTCGGGTGCCGACAACTCCCAGAACACGATTCTGGTGACGAACGGGACGCTCACAAGCAACGCGACGATCGAAAGGAACAACCAGTTCAACGGCAGCATCCTCTGCGCATCGAACATCATCATCCCAAGTGGCGTCGAGCTCAACCTGGAGTCAGGCGTCGTGATCAAGATGTCTTTCGATCGACGGATCACGGTCAATGGAAGCCTCACGATTCGAGCATCCCTTGAGGACCCGGTCATCCTCACGGAGGAGCGCGATGACACCGTCGGCGGGGACACGAACGGCAACGGATCCGCGTCGACGCCCACAGCGGGCTATTGGCGAGGCGTCCATTTCACGGCGTCATCCGGTGCCTCCATCGCCCTCGGCCTTGAGGTGCGCTACGGGGGCCGGTTCCAGCCCAACATCATCTGCGACGGCCCTTCCACGGTCATGAGAGATGTACGTGTCAGCGGCTCGAGCAGCGCTGGCTTGCGTGTCTCCGCCCACGCCATCGACCTGGAGGGCATCGTGGCCTACGGAAACGCCGACGATGGCATCCAGCTAGTGGGCTGTCTCTTATA
>CAJXRJ010000453.1 GCA_913058555.1 uncultured bacterium | reverse complement strand
ACACACTGCATATCGTCGGCAGCGTCAGATGTGTATAAGAGACAGGTACCAGACCCCGTAGGTGACACGATCTGGGACCGGAAGGAGACGATGATTCCCAGCCTGAGGAAAGCGACGGCCCCTGAAATCCCGTCCATGTGGGATGGGCTTTCCCTTCCTATGCGCCGTGCTTTCGCAGCCAGCGTCCCGCGAAGGCCACGTGGACGAGGCTCCAAAGGCACGCGGTGCTGAGGCCAACGGCCGCTCCGATCTCGGGCATGAGGTGGACGCAGACCGCGCAGACGATGGTGGTAACGATCAGGCCACCCAAGGAGATCAGCACCGCGACACGCATCTGCTGAGTGACGAGGTAGAACACGTCATTGGCCACGGAGAACGACGCGATGGCGATCCCAGGACTCAGGATGAGAACCAGGGTGTAGACCGGCCCCCAGAAGTCCTCGGGGTAGAGCAGGCGGATCGCGAAGGGCAGGAGCGGCAGAGCCACTGCCAAACCGATCGTGGTCGCCGTCCCCGAAAGGGCGCTGACCTTCCAGTAGCTCCTGCGCAGGCCCGGCACATCCTTCACGTGGGCCAGCTGCGAGAACACGGGCAAGGCCGTCCGGTTGATCCCCAGCATCAGCACCCGAAGCATGCCCCCCACGCGCTGGGCGTTGCGCAGATAGGTCACCCACACGCTGTTGCCGAAGGCGCCGAGAAGGAGCGAGGGAATCGTCTCCACACCGAGGGAATGCACGTTCCGCACCAGGCCGATCTTCACCCCCTCCTTGATGGCGCTGCCGGCGCCGACCCCCTTGGCCCGCAGAGCTGTCAGAAGCGGAGGCAAGATGGACCCCTCCTCACGCCGCTCCCGCGAGTACCCGTCGATCGCCAGGAGGGCGCCGACCAGCGTGCCCGCCAGAAGCCCAAGCGTCGGCCCCAGGGCGTCGCGGGTGATGAGAGCGCCCATGACCACGAACCCCAGGCGCGCGAGCTCTTGGCCCAGCTCAACCCGTGAGAGCGCCAGCATGCGACGCTCCCCCTGGAGGGCGGAAACGCAGATGTTCCGGGGCGCCTCAAAAAGCGGCCCAATGGCGAGGATGGCGGCGTAACCAACGACCCGTACGCCATCGACCTTGAAGATCTTCTCGGCCAGCCACGGGGGCGCAAAAGCGTGGGTCAGAAGTCCGATGCCGCAGGAGACCAAGCCGAGCATCAACGCCAGCCGCAGGAAGACCCCGAGGGACGCCGAGAGCTGGCCCGTATCCCCGCTGCGAACGGAGCCGGCGATGCGCATCGCGGCCACGGGCCCAAGGCCGAGGTTCAGGAACGTCCAGACCAGCGCGTAGGCGCTGATCGCCAGGTAATAGACGCTCAGCTCGCGGGCCCCGAGGATGTGGGCGAGCGCGACGGAACCCGCCACGTTGCTGACGGCCATCGCGAGGGAGGCCGCCTGGAGCGTGCTGGATTCCCTCAGAAACCGGCTGGAGAAGGCCCCCCGGGCCGCGTTGCGAAGGCGGCTCACTCGGCTACTTCCCCACAGACGGGGACCCGCCCGTGGTCGATGCACCGGAGTCGGTCTCGGACTCGTGAATCAGAAGAGCATCCCCACAGATCCCGGTGATGAGGGATTCGATATCGACGCGGCCGTAGCCCAGTTCGTAGTAGGCCTCGAAGGCCGCCGCCTGGCGGTCCGCGAGGGGGTGCCACTCCGCGGTGAAGACTTCGATGAAGAGCACGGGGCGCTGGCCCGTCCGCTTCAACCACGGCAAGAGCCCTTCCATCACGGCCCAGTCGTATCCCTCGGTGTCCATCTTGATGACGTCCACCTCTGTGATCCCGCGGTCGTCCAGCCAATCAGTGACGTGCCGGATCGTGACGGTCTCTTCTTCGAACTGGGTCCCCTGGGGCACGGCGGCGTTGGGGCGTTGATCGAACATGATCTCCGTCACCAAGCTGTTGCCGCCGTAGTTGAAGTTCGGCTTGTAGATCGTCTTTTCGGCGTTCTCGTTCCCCAGGCCGATGTTGAGGACTTCGATGCCGTCGTCGTCCTCGAAGCGTCCCTGGGCGATCGCGGCGTACTCCTCGACGGGCTCGAAGAGAATGCCCCGGGCCCCGGGGCGCCGGGCCCGGAGATGACGCGAGAACGAACCGATGTTGCACCCGATATCGAGGAAGAACCCCTTCTCCGGGATATACGGAACGATTTTCTCGACCGACTCGATGACCCTCTTCTCATGGCGCTTCTCCCACCCCTCAAGGCTCCGCGTCGGCACCACCGAGATGATGCGCCGAATGACCTTGTCGGCGAATTTGCGGGTGCGATGGAGCATAGGGGGTGCCCACGGGCGTGGGACGGGGAGGCGGCGGGCTCGAATCAGAGTCCTTTGAGGAAGGTCTCGAAGTCCGCCTTTGTCTTGTTGATCGTCGCGGAGGGGCCGGTCAGCTTGACTGTCCAGCACCCTTGGGCCCCGGGTTTCTCGATGTAAGCCACAAGGAGAGGCGTGCCCTTGGCCCCGTGCTCGTTCGATTCGGTGCCGGGGGCCTCAGATCCCCCACCAGCGTCCAGGTGGAACACCGAGACGACGAAGTCCCGGACCTCGAGCTCCCAGCGCTGTTCATCCGACAAGCCGTCCGGCCCGGGCTCAATGCCCGCCTGGTTCATCCAACGGCTCACGTTGGCCTCAAGACCCCCAAGGTTGGACGGCCAAGCCGCCACGACGACGGCCCCATCCTCGGCACCGTCGACTCCGGGGACGCGGTAGTTCGCCAGACGCATCGCGTTCTCCGGCGGGTAGGCACTCCATCCCTCATTCGGCGTGAAGTTCGGCTGACCGCCGGGTAGCTGATCACGGCTCTCCACGTGGGAGGCGCCGCCGGCAGGGTCGGTCGCTCCGTCCCCCGCGGAAGCGGCACCCGCCGCGCTCCCACCGGCGCCAGGAGAGCCGGAATCACGCCCGCCGCATGCGCAAAGGCCGAGGGAGAGGAAGGAAACCAGGAGAAGGGGACGATAGAAAGTCATCGGTCGATCAATCGGTAGGGCCCCACGGGGCCAGGACGGAATGGGCCGGCCAGTCTAACCTGGAATCCCCGCCCGCTCTTCCGCCGCCATCCCAAGGTGCCGAATCATCCATGAGAATCAAAGACCTCCCGCTGCGATGGATCCTCCTGGGCGCCATCGTCATCCCCTTCGCCGTGCACCGCATCCGGCTCGGCCTTCGGACCACGGAGGAGTCCGTCCGCGCGCGCATCGAGTACATCACGGGCGCCCTTGAGGCTCGCCAGGCGAAGCGGATTCGAAAGGCGGTGGCTCGTGAGTTCGTGGACGAATCGTCGCGCTACTCCCGGCGCGATATCGTCGATGCGGCGCGCTACCTGACCATGGGATCCACGCGCTACCGAGCGACTTTGGATCCGGTGGACGGGGTGCAGTTCCTGAGCCCTCCGGACGAAAACGCGAAGGCCGTCACCGTCCGCATCCACTGCCTCATCGACACCCGTGAGAGGGAGGCCGACTACGAGCCCTGGTGGGACCTCGAGTTCACCGCCGACTTTGAGCGCCAAGAGGGCACGTGGCGGGTCGTGGCCACCCGGGACGTGAACCACGAGGACCGGCCCGCCGGCTATTGAGGTTCGGGGCCGTTCACGGGTGGGGCGCGCCCGATCTGGGCCCCCCGCCCCGCTACGGCCCAGGCCCGGCTGCCTACAGACCGTATTCCTTGATCTTCCGATAGAGGGTCCGCTCGCCCATGCCGAGGACCTCGGCCGCGCGCTTGCGATTGCCTTCCATGAGCTTGAGATTTGCCTCGATCAAGGCGCGCTCCATTTCCTCGAGGGAACGCCCGGCCAAGTGGTAGCCACCCCCAGGCGTCCCCGCCTCGGTGGCCGCGCCGGTGTCCGCCGGCACCCCGCCGCTGGCCCCCGCCTCGGCACGGCGGATGCTCTCGGGGACGTCGTCCACGGCGAGGACCGACCCCGCTGCGAGCAAGACCATGTTCTCGATCGCGTTGCGGAGCTCCCGCACGTTCCCGGGCCAGCGGTAGCGGGACAGAAGGGCCCGGGCCTCAGGACTGATGCCCGTGACGTCCCGGCCATGATGGTCGCGGAACTCCGCAATGAAATGATCGATGAGGAGCGGCACATCCCCCGTTCGCTCGCGCAGGGGCGGCAGGGAGATCTCCACCACCTGGAGCCGGTGGTACAAGTCCTCGCGGAAGGTCTTCTCCGCCACCATGTCCCGCAGGTGCCGGTTCGTCGCCGCCACGAGGCGGATGTCCACCTTCTTCGGCTCGTTGCCCCCCACTTGCACCACCTCGCGGGCTTCCAGCACGCGAAGCAGTTTCGCTTGGGTGCTGAGGGGCATGTCACCGATCTCGTCGAGGAACAGCGTCCCGCCGTTGGCGTAGGCGATCCGGCCTTCCTTGTCGCCCACCGCCCCGGTGAATGCGCCTTTGACGTGTCCGAAGAGCTCCGACTCGATGAGGCCCTCGGTCAACGCCGCGCAGTTGACCGCCACGAAGTTGCCGCTGCGCCGCTCGCTGTTGGTGTGGATGGCGCGGGCGATGAGTTCCTTGCCGGTGCCACTCTCCCCGAGAACCAGGACCGTCGCATTGGTGGGCGCCACCCGTGCGAGCATCTCGAAGACCCGCGTCATTTCCTTCGAGTGACCACGCAGCCCTTCGAAGCCAAAGCTCTTGTCGAACTGCCGCCGCAGCTCCACGTTCTCGGTGCGAAGCGATTCGTTGTCCCGGCGAAGGCGCGACTTCTCCACCGCGCGGGCGAGCTTGGCTCGCAACTCGGTGAGCTTGACGGGCTTGCTGAGATAGTCCTCGGCCCCCTCACGCATGGCGTCCACCGCGGTCTCCACGGTGGCGTGCCCGGTGATCAGGAGCACCGGCGTATCCGGCGCGAGCTGCTTCGCTTCCCGAAGCACCTCGAGGCCCGAGCGATCGTGCATCACGAGGTCCGTCAACACGGCGTCGAATTGCTGCGACCCGATCGCCTCAATCCCCGCGGTTCCGGACCCGACAATCGTGCATTCGTAGCCGTCGATCTCAAGGCCGTCGCCGAGGGCTTCACCGTGTCCCTCATCGTCATCGACGATGAGCACGCGCCGGGGACTGTCGTCGCTCATTCTGTGGATTCTGCGGATCCAGCCGCGCCACGTGAAGTCGGATCCGCTCCGGATCCGGATCCTTCCGCGTTCTCAGGGATTCGCTCCCCAACCGGGATCTCCTGAAGAAGAGGCAGCCAGATGTGAAATCGGGTCCCGCGGCCTTCCTCGCTCATGACCGCAATTTCGCCCCCGTGCATGTCCACGATGCGCTTGACCGTGGCCAATCCCAGGCCTGTGCCGCCACGCTTGGTGGAGTAGTAGAGGTCGAAGCAGCGATTCGCCTGGGCCTCGCTCATGCCCACGCCCGAGTCCGTGACGACCAGCTCCGCCCTGGGGCCCCTGCGCTTCAGCTCCACGATGAGCTCGCCCCCGCCGGGCATAGCCTGCCGGGCGTTCACGATCAGGTTGATCAGCGCCTGACGGAAGAGATTCTTGTCCAGCATCGCCAAGGGCATCGCCGGGGGCAGCTGCGCGTGCAGACGCACGCCTTCCTGCTCAAGCTCGGGCGATGTGAACTCGAGCACCTCCGCTATCAGCTCGATGAGGCTGTGCGGTGCGCGGTTGACCTCGCCCCCGCGCGCATACCGGAGGAAGTCCTCGAGAATGCCCTCGAGCCGCGAGACCTCCCGCTGGAGCGTGCGAATGCGCTTGAGGGAGCGTTTGTCCTTGGCCGACTGTGCCCCGTCCCCCCCGGGCGCGGGCTGGAACTCCTCTTCGAGCAGAGTCAGGTTGATGGCCATGGTCGAGAGGGGGTTTTTGATCTCATGGGCCAGGCCCCCCGCGAGCCGTGTCAGCAGCCGCCGACGTGCCCTACCAACGGCATGCGCCTCGGGGTGCTCGCCGCCCTCCCCCTCGAGTTCGTCGATGTCGCTCGTCTCGTCCATGCCCCAAGGGTAGCAGCCCCAGCCCGCACTTCAGAGCGAACCGCTGGGACAGCGGCCTGCCCTGGGCGCGTACCGCGGAGGGATCTATTGATGCGTCGCGCTGGCTCTGGGACTAGGCTCGTGGCGAGGTCGCAGCTTGCCGCGGCCCCCGGCCCCGCGCCTTGGCCTCCATGGGGCCACGCAACCCCTCCTCCATACCGTGACCCACGAGCACCTCGTTCCCCTACCCCCCGATGGGCTGCCCGACCCATCCGTCATCCAAAGCGCCGTGGACATCCTCGCGGGGGGTGGGTCTGTCTCTTATACACATCTCCGAGCCCACGAGACT
>CAJXRJ010000452.1 GCA_913058555.1 uncultured bacterium | reverse complement strand
GAGATCATGCCTAGTCTCGTGGGCTCGGAGATGTGTATAAGAGACAGGTTCGGCATGCTGCGGAGCGTGATCGACATTGGCGAGGTCGCCATCGCCCGGGACCACGTCCGCATCGACACCGAAGCGGGCGTCGTCTTCGCCGCAACCTATGGGGCCCCCTGGCCGGACAGCGACCCCGAGTCCCTCGCGGAGCTCGGCGGTGCGGCGGTCGGCATTCACATGGGTGGGCTCGCGCGCGCTGGCGCCCAAGACGCCCTTTGGCCAGGCGGAGAGCGGGCAGCCCGGGCGCACCAGGGCTTTGTGCACTTCATCATGGCCGAGGCCACCGCCGGCCCCATGGCACAGATCGAAGCCCTCGAGAAGCTCGGCGTCGCGATGATGAGCCACCCCGACGCACTGTGCCTGTACTTCCCCGCGGGCGAATCCCTGCGCGACGGCAACATCATTGGGCAGATCCGTTCGGTCTCGGCGGACCAAGGAGCCCTGCCCCTGCAGATTTGGGTCAACGGGCGTCTCGCCGACGCGGGCATGGGCACCAACATCGCAGACCTCGTGGGGCTCGGGCAGGTGGGCCTCAGTGACGCCGAGGCGGTCTTCCCCGTGCGCGATGACCTCGCGGCCTTCGAAGTGCTCGGCTTCCTGCTCGACGTCACACACCATCTTGCCCAAGAGGGCGGTGCACTCGAAGACGGTGTCGTTTACGACGGCCCAGGTGGCCTTCGCTGGCGTGCCGGCCTCAACGCAGATGCCCAGATCGATCCCCCGCGCAAAGTCGTGCGGTGGATTCCCTTGAGCCCCGAAGAAGCGGCCGCCGAGAGCGCGCCCGCTTGACGGACGACTCCATGAGCTACGAACAACGGGTCCAGCGCTTCGGCAAGCTGTTGGCCAACCTGGACGGTGAAATCGACTGGGACACCTGCGCCACCGTCTATTGCGAAGGAGACTCAGAGGGATTCCTGGGGCCGGAGCGCCGCGAGGCCATTCTCGACGCCGGGCTACTGCTCGTCTCTGACATCGGCGAGGTCCTCCAGACCAAACCCAAGGGGCGCTCGCTCTACATCGGCGCCGCCGTCGCGGAATTGGCCCCGATGATGTACGAGGCGATCGTGCTCGAGCGAGACGTTCGCTGGGTGGCCCTGCGGTCGGCGGAGATGTTCGAACTCGACCGGGCCGTGAAGACCATCGACGGGTCCTTGCCCCGGCCGCGGATCACCCCCTGGAAGGGCAAGGAGTTCGCTCCCTGTGACCACATTTGGATGACGAGCGTCCTGACAGACCCCGTGGCCTTCCCCGCTCTCCACAACGAGCTGTACGAGCGCCAGGGAACGGCGGAGGCCGTCAAGGGTGGCCATCCGAAGGCGGAGCGTGAGACGGCGAAGATCCTCGTTCAGGAGGCCCTGGAGGCTGCGGCCCACGAGACCCTCCTGACCACCACCGATGAGGAGCTACAGGTCTTCGGACCGGCTGTGGCTGCCGCCGGAGGCACCCTCTCGGCGGCCCAAACGGGCCGCCTGAACGGGCTTGTGGGCGACGTGGTTCGACTCTGCCACATCAGCTTCCCGCGCTGATCTGCCACAACTCTCCGGATGGTGAAGCGGGGCCCCATCGGGGGCCAAAGGGGGCCCTAAATGGACCCCATACTCGCCCAACTACGTGCCACGGAAAGGGGCCGCGGTCTTAACACTCCAGTTGCCCCATGGGCAGCGGCATTTCGCCTATTGAATAGGGCGTGATGTTCCGACAAGACCCTTCAGAGCCCATGCCGGAAGACGTCGGATCCAATGCCCAGAGCCCCAGTTCTGCCCACCTAACGGACGGCGGCGCCCTGCGGCAAAGGTCCCCCGACGGACCGGCCAACGCGACCTTCGGGGAGCGATCCGCAGAGTCCAACAAGCGGGGTCAAACCTTGTTCCTGAACCGCGAACTCAGCCTCCTTGAATTCAATCGGCGCGTCCTCGCCCAGGCCTTGGACGAGCGCATCCCGCTGCTGGAGCGCCTCAAGTTCCTGACGATCTCGAGCACCAACCTCGACGAGTTCTTTGAGGTCCGCAAAGCCTCCCACCAGGAGCGGCGCACCCTCGGGTCCGGCAGCACCGAATTCGACGGGCGCACCACCGCCGAGGTCCTCAAAGACATCGCCAAGGGCGCCGGAGAACTGGTCAGGGACCAGTACCTCGCGCTGAACGACATCGTCCTGCCCGCTCTCGTGCAAGAGGACATTCACGTCCTGCGACGCGACGTCTGGAACGAAGAACAGGCCGCCTGGATTCAGGCGTACCACGCCCGCGAGGTCGAGCCAGTCCTGACCCCCGTCGGGCTGGACCCGTCGCACCCGTTCCCGAAGATCCTCAACAAGAGCCTGAACTTCATCGTGCTCGTGGAAGGGGACGATGCCTTCGGCAGGGAGTCTGGGATCGCGGTGGTGAAGGTACCGCGCACGCTGCCGCGCCTCATTGCCCTCCCCAGTGAACTCTCGGGCGGGGGGCTCGCGTTCGTGATGCTGTCGTCGGTGATCCACGCGCACATCGAAGCGATCTTCCCGGGGATGAACGTCATCGGGTGCCACCAGTTCCGGGTCACGCGCAACAGTGAACTCTGGGTCGATGACGAGGAGGTCGAGAACATCCTCGAGGCCCTCGAAGGCGAGCTGCCAGAGCGCAAGTACGCGGAAGCTGTGCGCCTTGAAGTCACGCTGGAATGCCCCGACGACGTGGCTCGATTCCTTCTGAAGCGCTTCGAGCTTCCCGAGGACGACCTCTACCGCGTCGACGGCCCCGTCAACCTCGGGCGACTCGGCGTGCTCCATGGCATGGTCGACCGGCCCGACCTGAAGTACAAGCCATTCGCGCCCCGCTTTCCACGCCTCCTGGTGCGCGCCGAAGACCCCTTCACGGCCATACGTCAGGCCGATGTGGTCCTCCATCATCCGTACGAGTCGTTTGTGCCGGTGATCGACCTGATCCGGCGCGCCGCCCAGGACCCGGACGTGCTGGCGATCAAGCAGACGCTCTACCGAACGGAAAAGAACTCATCCGTCGTCGCAGCCCTCATTGAGGCCGCGCAGTCGGGCAAGCAGGTCACGGCGGTGGTCGAGCTCCGCGCGCGCTTCGATGAAGCAGAGAACATCGATCTTGCGACCCAGCTCCAGGACGTGGGCGCCCAGGTCGTCTACGGCGTGGTGGGTTACAAGACCCACGCGAAGATGATGCTGATCGTGCGCCGCGAGCCCGACGGGCTCATGCGCTACGCTCACCTTTCCACGGGCAACTACCACGCGGGCACGGCCAGGGCGTACACAGACATTGGCCTTCTGACGTCGGATCCGGAGCTCACGGCGGACGTGCACC
This sequence comes from uncultured bacterium, assembly GCA_913058555.1. Classification (GTDB taxonomy): domain Bacteria; phylum Planctomycetota; class UBA1135; order UBA1135; genus Saltatorellus. The sequence goes on along the minus strand of CAJXRJ010000452.1, from coordinate 2,992 downwards.
ACATGTTCCACCGTCTCACGGGCCTTGGAGCAGCCACTCCTTTGACCCAGCTCTTGGACGCGCCATTCACGCTACGCTCACAGATGCGCTCGCTCATCGCCGCCGAGGCGGAAGAGGCACGCCAAGGCCGCCCTGCGCGCATCATCGCGAAGATGAACGCGCTGACGGAACCGAACACCATCCGCGCCCTCTACGACGCAAGCCAAGCGGGCGTGCAAGTCGACCTCATCATCCGCGGCGCGTGCTGCCTGCGTCCGGGCATCGAAGGCATCTCGGACAACATCCGAGTGCGCTCCGTCCTCGGACGCTTCCTGGAACACTCGCGGCTTGTGTACTTCGGCGCCGGCGGCGAAGGCAAACTCTTCGCCTCGAGCGCGGATTGGATGTCCCGCAATCTCTATCGGCGCGTCGAGACCTGCTTCCCGATTCGCAACGACCGAATCAAGCAGCGCCTCCTTGAGGAGGACCTCCTCGTGTACTTGAACGACGACGTTCTCGCCTGGGATCTGCAGCCCGAAGGACACTACGCGCGGTCAGCCGGAACGGTCGATCCCCAGCTCCAACTGCTTGAGCGCATCGCGTCGCCGGTGGACCCCGAGCGCGCCGGAACGATCGGCGACTCGACCCATCGCTTCCGCGCGCTGCCCCCTTCCTGAGGGAGGCGATTCGGTAAGGTGGTGGCCATGCGTACTCCCACACTTGCCGCGCTCGCGCTCATCGCGAGTGCCTGTGCCAGCACCACCAGCATGCCCGAAGCCCCGTCGATCGAAACGACGGTCCACACCTACGAGGTTGGCGGCGCAGAACTGACTGGGTTCCTCGCGAGACCCACAAGCGATGGCGTCAAGCGGCCCGCTGTTCTCGTGGTCCACGAATGGTGGGGCCACAACGACTACGCGAGGCGCCGGGCGACCGAGCTCGCGGAGCTCGGCTATGTGGCCTTCGCCCTCGACATGTACGGCGACGGCAAGGTGGCCGACCACCCCGAGGACGCAACAGCGTTCATGGGCGAGGTCATGTCGAACCGCGCCGTGATGGAAGCACGATTCCAGGCCGGAATGAACGTCCTGCTCGCCCAAGGGGACGTCGACAGCGAGCGCACCGCCGCGGTGGGCTATTGCATGGGCGGTGCAATCGTCTTGGACATGGCCCGCAAGGGTGCGGATCTCGACGCGGTCGTGAGCGTGCACGGCCTCCTGCAATCCGATGTCCTGGCGGAGCCCGGCTCGATCGGCGGAGAGGTGCTTGTGCTCACCGGCGCCGACGACCCGATGGCGGACGCGGCTTCCGTCTCGGCCTTCGAGGCGGAGATGAATGCCGCCGGCGTGAACCACAGCGTGGTTTCCTACGAAGGCGTGGTGCACGCCTTTTCGAACCCTGCCGCCACCGAGCTAGGAGAGAAGTTCAGTATGCCCATCCGCTACGACGCCGAAGCGGACGCGGACAGCTGGAAGCGCATGGCAGCGCTCCTCGAAAGGACGTTCGGTAGTCAGTGAGAAAGAAGCGGGGTGCCCGCTGGGGGTGCCCGGTACCGTCCAGCGAGCGCGGGCCCTCGGGTCAGCTCCAGAGCTCTTCGACGGTATAGCCGCTACCGGGGAGCTCCCAGAAGGTCCCGGTGACGTAGCGCCTCGCACGGTCGAGGGCATCAACCTCCCCCATCGCCTCCGCATCGAGCTCCATGGACGCCGCGGCGAAGTTCTCGGCCATGCGCGAGGGGTTGACGGATTTGGGGATCGCGCTCGTGCCCCGCTGCAGCGCCCAGGCGAGGAGCACCTGCGCCGGCGTGGCGCCCACGCGCTCGGCGATCTTGGCGATGGCCGCGTCCTCAAGCAGGACAGGATCGTCCGCGGAGCGCATCCCGTCAGGGCGATCCTTCGACCCCAGCGGCGAGTACGCCGTGATGAAGACGCCGCTCTCGGCGCCGTAGTCCACCAGGTCCTGCTGCCTGAGATAGGGGTGCATCTCCACCTGGTTCACCTCGGGGAAAATGCGCGCACCCGAGTGGCCCGCGATCTTGGACACGCTGTAGTTCGACACGCCGATGTGCCTCGCAAGGCCCTGTTCGGCGACGTCCTCCATGGCTGCCCAGGTTTCCGAAAGCGGCACTTGCTCGAGGGTCAAGAAGTCCTCGCCGCTCGACACGCTCTTCACGTCGTGCTTTAGGGCCACTGGCCAGTGCACAAGGTATAGATCGAGGTACTCGCACTGCAGGTCCGACAACGTCGCACCGATGGCGGGCGCCACGTCGGAGGCCTCGTGGCGATTGCACCAAAGCTTCGACGTGATCCAAAGGTCGTCCCGCTGGACGATCCCGTCCGCGAACAGGCGCTGGAACGTATCGCCGATCTCGGCCTCATTGCCGTAGATCGACGCGCAGTCAAAGTGCCGATAGCCGATGCGAACGGCCTCTTCGATAGCCGCGCCCACTTCACCAGGGGCTGCTTTCCAAGTGCCGAGCCCGAGGGCGGGCATGCGGTCGCCGTTCTTGAATTCGTGGTAGCGCATGGGAACTTAGGGGAGTTTCGATGGGCGCTCTATCTGAGGTCCAGCACGATGCCGAAGGCCTCGAGTTGGAGCGCTTCCTCTTTCAGGTCGGCCGAGGTCAAAGGGTGCTCGGTCAGCCAATTCTCAGGGAACGTCAGGCGATAACGGGAGCCAGACGCCTTCATCTGAAGGGGCGGCAGGGAACGGTCGGTTCGGTCGCGGCGGAGGCGGAGGGCCACGCGCAACATCGTCAGGAGACACCGCAGGACGTGTACCCGGTCGCCGCTGAAACCTGCCAGGAGATCCATACGCAGGCGGCGGCGCTGGCCACGGATCAGCGCGCTGAGCTGCTGCCTATCCTGGCGCGAGAATCCAGCGAGGTCGGCGTTCTCCGCCAGGTACGCCCCGTGCTTGTGGTAGCCGGAATGCGAGACCACAAGGCCGATGGTATGCAGCAGGGCCTGTCTCTTATACACATCTGACGCTGCCGACGATATGCAGTGTGTAG
>CAJXRJ010000451.1 GCA_913058555.1 uncultured bacterium | reverse complement strand
CCCTGGTACTCGAAGGCGCCACGGGCCAAGGCCACGGCCACTTCCCGGGCTCCGCAGGCGCTCGGGTGAACGAACACGAAGTCCTTGCCGCCGGTCTCGCCCACGAGGCGCGGGTACTGACCGTAGCCCTGCACGTTGTCGCCGATGGTCTTCCAGATGTGCTGGAACGTCCGGGTGGAACCCGTGAAGTGCACGCCGCCGAGGCGCGAATCCGGAAGGGCCACGCCGCCGATATCGGGGCCGCTGCCTGGCAGGAAGTTGAGCACTCCGGCGGGCATGCCGGCCGCTTCGAGCATCTTCATCAGGTACCAGTTCGAAAGCAGCGCCGTGGTCGACGGCTTCCAAACCACCGTGTTGCCGAGGAGCGCGGGGGCCGTCGACAGGTTGCCTGCGATGGAAGTGAAGTTGAACGGCGTGATCGCCAGCACGAAGCCGTCGAGGGGACGGTGCTCCAGCCGGTTCCAGAGCCCCGGTGCGGACCCAGGCTGTTCTGAATAGAGCTGGGTGGCGTACTGGGCGTTGTAGCGGAAGAAGTCCGCCATCTCGCAGGCCGCGTCGATCTCCGCCTGATGGCAGGTCTTCGATTGGCCCAGCATGGTCGCGGCGTTGATGGTGTCACGCCAGGGGCCACAAAGAAGGTCAGCTGCACGGAGGAGAACGGCGGCACGCTCCTCCCAGGGAAGCTCCGCCCAGTCGTGGCGGGCGGACTCGGCTGCATCGATGGCGCGGCGGGCCTCTTCGGGACCGCCCATATGCGCCTTCGCGATGACGTGGCGGTGGTTGTGGGGCGACACCACGTCCACGACGTTTCCTGTGCGAACCTCCTCACCGCCGATGATGAGGGGGATCTCGGGGGTCTCCTTGGACATGGACTCGAGCCGGCCCTGGAGGGAGGTGCGCTCGGGGGTACCGGGGGCGTAGGAGCGCACGGGCTCATTCGTGGGTACGGGAACGCGGAAAACGCCGTGTGTCATGTCTTGGTGGGGTCCGAAGGTGGGCCAAAGGTGGTTGGACGGGCCAGGGGAGTGCCGGGAGGGCGACCCAGCGATGAAACCGGGCGGGGCGGGGCTCCCCGATGGCCTTGGTGGGGGCCACGGGCAGTCCCGGGAGCACCGTGGGGGCGCCCCTGGGCTCGTCAAGCGGCCAGGAGTCTCCCAAATGCGCGTTGCAGTGTCGATGAGCGTTCCCATGATGGTGTCCAACGATCATGAAGGCCCTCCATCCCATCACGTGCGCCGGCCCTGTGGCGCTTCTGCTTTTCGCGGCTGCCTGCCAGACCCCAGTGGCTGGGCTCTCCGGTGATTCTGCTGCCCCCAATGCCCAGCAGGGGGATGCGGCATCGGCGACGATGCCTGTCGCGGATCCAATGGAGGGCGCCAAAATGGCGCCAGCGGAGGACGAAAAAGCCCCTAAGGCCGCCGCGAAGCCGGGGCCGAACGAGTCTGCGGCGGCGGGGAAAGCGGCCAAGGCCCAGCAGGCCAAGGGCAAGGCGAAGGCGAAGCCAAAGCCGCCCAGCGCGGAGACCCTCGCCAAGCAGCTCACGGAAGCGAAAGAGGCGAAGGTCGACGCGGAGCGCGAGCAGCGCTATGCCGAGGCGGACCTGGAAATCGCCGAAATGGGGGCCGCTGGAACGGAAATCGAGGTCGTCGAGTCCCTCCGGAGCGCCCGCGCTGAGCTGGCGGCCGCCCAGGACGCCCTGGCCGTCTTCGACGCGACTGAGCGCCCTCTGAAGGTCGCCAAGGCGCAGCTCGCGGTGGCGGATGCCGAGGAGCGCCTGCTCACAGCGGAGACGGATCTCGTGGGCCTGGAGGACATCTTTGCCCAGGAAGTGGAAGCCAGCGCGAAGCCAGAGATTCTCCGCCGGGGGCGCCGCAAGGTGGAGCGGGCCAAGCGGGCCTTGGAGGTGGCCGTGACCGAATCCACTTTGACCATTGATCATGAGTTGCCCAACCGGCTCAAGGAGCTGAGCGGCAAGGTCCGAGCCAAGGAGTCTGCGCTCCTCTCGGCCCAGAACAACGCGGCGAAGGATCGACGGTCCGCGGAGCTCAAGGTGGAGAAGGCCACGGACGAGGCAGACGCGAAGAAGCGCGCCTCCGGCAAGGCGACGGCAAAGGTCAAGTCCCTCCAGAAGCGGGTCAACGACGCGCGACAGAAAGCGCAGGGCGGGAAGAAAAAGGCCGCACCCAAGAAGAAATGAGCCTCCAGAGTCAAACGACCCGTCTGCAGGGTTGGGCCATGGTGCTCGGGCTCCTGATGGCGACGGCTCCCGTGGTGGCCGCGCAGGGAGACCCCCCCGCGGGGGATCCGCCCCGCGGGGACCAAGAGGCGGTGCGCCCCGACGTGCCGTTGCGCATGGCACGCGAGGACGTGGGCGAAGCGATCGACAAAGGCGTTGCCTATTTGATCGACAACCAGAAGCCGGATGGGTCTTGGGGCGATGACGCGCCCAAGATGCTGGAGCTCGGGTTCGCCCTCAATACCTATCGTTCGTGGCGCATCGCCAGCCATGGCATCAGCTGCATGGCCCTGGCTGCCGTGGACGAAACTCCGGACCGCAAAATCGCATTGCGACGGGCCGTCGAGTTTCTCTGCCAAGCGGAGCTGCCCAAACGCGACAGCGATTGGGACATCGACTACGTCTGGACGAGCCTCTACGGGTTCTCGGCCGCCATTGACCTTCTGGGTGACCCGCGCTTCCAGGAAGGGGGTGCGCTACAGGCCCTGAGGGAGCCGCTACTGGCCCGCGGCCGCGAGTTCCTGCGGGTCCTCGTGCACCACCAGGCGGCGACCGGAGGGTGGGCCTACTACGACGATCCGCCGTTCAACGTGCAGGCGACGTGGGCCACCAGTTTTTGCACAGCGCTGGTCCTTCCCGCGCTGCATGCGGCGCCGGCCGCGGGTATCGACGTTCCGCCGAAGGTCACCGAGAGGGCGCTTCGGTACCTGAACCGCTGCGTGCTTCCGAACGGCGCCTACACCTACGACCTCGATCCCACGCCGCGCATTGGCGGGGTGGAGCACATCAACAAGATGGAGGGCAGCCTCGGGCGTACCCAGGTGGGCAATTGGGCCCGCTCGGTGCTGGGCGACAAGCGTGTGACACCGGGTGTGATGAAGGAGGGCCTCGACGCGCTCTTCGAGAAGCATGGGTTCCTCGACCACGTGCGGCTCCGCCCGATTCCCCACGAGGGATTCCATGCCAACGCGGGCTACTTCTACTTCTTCGCGCACTACTACGCGTCGCGGGTGATCAACCTACTGCCCGAGGACGAGCGCGAGGAGTACCACGCGCGCCTGCGGCCACACCTTGTGAAGACCCAGCGCCAGAGCGGCGCGGCCAGTGACTTCCTCGGATCCAGCTATACCGTGAACGCAGGAACTTCCTTCCTCGTTCTATCGCTCCAAGAGGGGCTCGACCAAGCCAAGAACTGATGACGACAACTGCAAATCCGCCAGAGCTTGCGCGGATCGACGAGTGGCTTCGGAACGCGCTGGAAGGCGCGCCGACGTCTGGCCGATCGGGGGCGCAGGCCGCCACCTGGTCCGACGGACAGGTGGAGGCGATTCTGGAGACCCCGCTGTCTCCGGACCGCTTCTCCCAGGTGCTTTCGATGGCGAGCCGCTACGGGCCGCGGGGCCCCCTGGCGCCCTCGGAGCGCATGGTGGCCGCTGCCGAAGGCCTCGTGCCCGGGTGGAACCCCGAGCGCTGGACAGCTCTGGAAGCCTTGCGCGTCAGGCTCATCGTGGCCCAGGCACGGTCAGACGCGGAAGGGCTCCCCGCGGCCATCGAAGAGGCGTTTCGCTACGCGGACGAGGGGGAGCTCTGCGCGCTCTACCGCAGTCTCCAGTTCCTCCCCGGGCCCGAGCGTTTCGTGTGGCAAGCGCAGGAGGGTTGTCGCACCAACATGAAGACGGTGTTCGAGGCGAATGGCTGCGACTCGGCCTTCCCTGCTGCGCATTTCGACGACGTCGCCTGGCGCCAGCTCTGCATCAAGATGCTGTTCGTCGAGGCGCCCCTTTGGCGGGTCTCCGGGTTCGACAGCCGAGTGGATGATGAGCTCGCGCGCATGGCCCTCGACCTCGCGGAGGAGCGCCGGAGCGCCGGGCGTCGCATCTACCCCGAGCTCTGGATGTGCCTTGGAACCACGGCCGACCCCCGTGCACTCGAGGCCATCGAGTCGGAACTCAGCGGCAGCGATGAGCTCTCCCGCAAGGCGGCCATCCTGGCTCTCGGTCGCATGGGCAATACGGAGCGACTGAGCGAAATTGAGCGGGACGGTGGTTCTCTCTTCGGCCAGATTGCGCAATGGGCGCTCATGGGCCGTCACGCCGCCGACGCCTTCGCCTCGGTCTCGCCGCCGGAAGGCGCCGAGCCCTCGACCTTTGACTCCCCTTCCATCGATACCCCCGCCTAAGCGTATGTCCGACTTCCGATTCTTCGATCCGCACGCCCACATGACGTCGCGGACCACCGACGACTACGAGCGGATGTCCGCAGCTGGCGTCCGTGGCCTCATCGAGCCGGCCTTTTGGCTCGGGCAGCCGCGCACGAACGTCGGTTCCTTCGTGGACTACTTCTCCAGCCTTGTCGGGTGGGAACGCTTCCGTGCGTCGCAGTTCGGCATCCAGCACTTCTGTGCCATCGGCCTCAATTCCAAGGAGGCCAACGACGAGGGGCTTGCCAAGGACGTCTTTGAGATCCTGCCGCGCTTTGCCCTGAAGGAAGGGGTCGTTGCGATCGGTGAGATCGGCTACGACGAGATCACCGAGGCCGAGGAGAAGGCTTACCAGTGGCAGCTCGAGTTTGCCCGCGAGCACGACATGGTCGTCATGGTGCACTCGCCGCACCGCGACAAGAAGCGCGGCATTCGGCGCTCCTTGGATGTGGCCAAGGAAATTGGCATCGACATGCAGAAGCTGATCATTGATCACAACAACGAGGAGACCGTCAAGGACGTCCTCGATGCAGGCGCGTGGTCGGCGTTCACCATCTATCCGCACACCAAGATGGGCTCCCAGCGCATGGTGGACCTCACGAAGGAGTATGGAGCCGAGCGCTTCATCGTGGATTCGTCGTGCGACTGGGGCGTGAGCGATCCGCTCTCGGTGCCCAAGACGGCCAAGATGATGATCGAGCAAGGCGTCCCAGAGGAGGACGTTCGGCGCGCGACCTATCAGAACGCCGTGGACGCCTACGGCCAGTCCGGGCAGATCGATTTCGAGGCCCTTGAGGCGAAGCCGAGCATCGACCAACGCCAGCTCTTCCACGACAACTCCGTCCTCCGTGGCCAAGAGGCCCAGGTGTCGGACGAAGTCCCGAACTGAGCCGTTCGCGGATACCTCCACTCGGCCGGGGCGTGGCGCCAACGCTCCGGCCCCGAAGGCGTACGCCCCCTGGACGGCCCATCGCACCTGGGGCCATCTAGCCGCCCCCGACCCGGGTCCACCGGGATCCCATTGCTATGAATCGACCGCGGAACGCCCCTCAATGCCCTCGGTCTTCGGCCGTTGGACCCTCGCATCTTCGCTCCTTGGGTCTTCGACTCCTCGCCCGGGTGGGCTTGGCCATCCTGGCATTCGGAGGGGCTGCGTCGGCCGCGGTTCAATGGGAAGGGGGGGCGAACGTCGAGACCTTCGATAGCCTCGCCGAAGGGATCCACGAAGCCCTCCAGACCAAGGCCGGGAGATTCACGGGTCCGGGCCGATCCCTCCGGGTCATGCAGCGAACGGACGGTGAGCCCGGGGACTACGCCCTTCGCCTTGGGGCTCCCCGGGACGGCAAGAAGATGCCCACCATCGCCGTGAGGCTCGACCTTGCCAGTCCTGCGATCGACGGCAGCATTCTCTCCATGGAGATGCAGCGCGCGGCGCGGCGCAAACGATTCCACGTGGAAGCGGAGCTGGTTGGCGGATCCAGCGAGGGGCAGCGTTTCAACCTGACGCCGAAGCTGGTCCTCACCGAGTTCCGTAGGGTGGAACTCGTCCTCCCGGCCGGCACCACCGCGGTCCGCTTTCACCTGACCGCGCCCCCGACCATCGGCGTGGATTTCGACAATCTCGTGGTGCGGGCACCGAAGGCGATGGAGCTCCTCGGAGCCACCGCGCGCTACGTCACCACGCCCGTCCTCCTGTCAACGACGGGTGAGGCGAGGCCGGGGACCTTGGCCGAACTCCGCATTGACGTCGACGGTTTGCTGGAACCGAAGTGGCTCGAGGAAGTGCGCGTCGGGGCCCGGGCGGATGGGGTTCGGGTCGTGGGCTATCAGTTGCTGAACGAAGCCGGGGAGACGTTGGCCGAATCGGCGGCAGCGGCGGACGGAGCTGGGGTTCGGCTCGGGCTCAAGGTCCCCCTGGCCCATGGC
>CAJXRJ010000450.1 GCA_913058555.1 uncultured bacterium | reverse complement strand
AGTCTCGTGGGCTCGGAGATGTGTATAAGAGACAGTGGCAGCGCCTTGGGTGGCGCGGTTCGCCGCGATACGGCTAGCTTCGAGTTGGCGGCCGTTGATCCAGCCGGCGTCGAGGGACTGGAGTCCGTAGTCGCCGAACGCCACGCGGTTGCCGCGCGTCGCCAGGCCCTTGATCTTGCCGCGGAAGACGCGGCGGCGCTTGATGCGCCGTGGCATGTAAGCCATTACGCACCTCCTTGGTTGACGGAGCCTTGGGGACCGGAAAGGTGACCGGCGTTCGGGCCGCGACCACCGCCGCCACCCCGGCGAGAGCCACCGCGTCCGCGGCGGGATCCGCCACGGCGGGCTCCCCCACCTGCACCGCGGTCGTATCGGCCACCTGCGGCCGACGTCACGCGGTAGTTGATCTTCTCACCGCGCTCGATGTCGCCCTTGTAGATCCAAACCTTGACACCGATGATGCCGTAGGTCGTGCGAGCGAGGGCGGTGCCGTACTCGACGTTGGCCTGCAAGGTCGAAAGGGGCACGCGGCCTTCTCGCTCCTGGAGCTGACGGGCCATCTCAGCGCCGCCAAGGCGACCGTTGATCATGACCTTCACGCCAAGGGCGCCGGCCTGCATCGTGGTCTGGACGGCCTTCTTCACCGCGCGGCGGAACGCCATCCGGCGCTTGAGCTGCTCAGCGATCACCTCGGCGACGAGGCCAGCAGAAAGCTCGGGGCGCTTGATCTCGTGGATCGTGAGGTGCACGGTCGTGTCAGCGATCTTCTGGAGGTCGCCCTTGAGGGCGTCGATCCGAACACCTTTGCGGCCGACGAGAACGCCGGGACGCGCGGTGTAGATGATCACGTTGACGGCATCGCTGGTCCGCTCGATCTCAATACGCGGGATGCCGGCCGAACCGTACTCCTTCGTGATGTGATCACGGATCGTCTTGTCCTGACGGAGAAGACGCGCGAAGTCGTGCTTGCTCCCGTGCCAGCGGGAGGCCCAGGGCTCGATAATTCCGACTCGGTAGCCGGTGGGGTGGATTTTCTGTCCCATTACGTTGAGTCTTAGCGCCTAGGCGCCTTAGGCGGTCGCCTCTTCGGGGAGAGCAGCGGGCGCGACGATCACGGTCAGGTGAGAGGTCTTCTTCGCGTACGGCATCGCACGGCCCTGGGGGCCGGGACGGTAACGAAGGCGGTTGTTGAGCATGGGCCCGTCGTCGGCGCGGCAGTCTGCAACGTAGAGATCGTTGGTATTGATCTCCTCGTTGAGCGCAGCGCTGGCAATGGCGGAGATCAGCACCTTCTTGAAGAAGGTCGCTCCACGCTGGGGGCTGAGCTCGAGCAGGTCGAGGGCGTCGTTGACGTTACGGCCACGGACCATGTCCGCGATCAGTCGCGCCTTACGCGACGAGATGCGCGCGTAGCGGTGACGGGCCACAAAGCCGCCCAGTTCTCTGATGATTTCGTTCTTCATTGCGGTTCCCACCTAGACCCGTTCGGATGACCGAACTGGCCGGGCTAGAAGGTGCCTAGCGGCCGCCCTTCGATCCTTCTTTCTTGTTGGTGTGGCCGCGGAAGACGCGGGTGATGGCGAACTCGCCGAGCTTGTGTCCGACCATGTCTTCGTTGACATAGACCTTCACGTGCTTGCGACCGTCGTGGACCATAAACGTGTGACCGATGAAGTCCGGGGAGATCGTGCAGGCGCGGGCCCACGTGATGATCGGGTTCTTCGTGCCGGCTTCGTTTTGGGCGAGCACCTTCTTCTCGAGCTTCGCGTCGATGAAGGGGCCCTTTTTGATGCTTCTTGACATGGCTGTCTATTGAGCGTGCGTGTGTGCTTCGGGTGATCGTTGGAGGGAAGGAGCCGGGAGCTGGCCTGCAGCTCCCCCACTCCGTTCGATCACTTCCGCTTGCGACGGCGGCGAATGATGAATACGTCGGTCGGGTGATTACGGCGCCTCGTGCGGCCGCCCTTGGCGAGCACCGCGGTCGGCGAGCATGGGTGACGACCACCCGAAGTCCGGCCTTCACCACCACCCATCGGGTGGTCGACCGGGTTCATTGCCGTACCGCGGACGTGCGGTCGGCGTCCCAGGTGACGCTTCCGCCCGGCTTTACCGAGCTTGACGTTCTGGTGGTCCGTGTTCCCGACGCGGCCAATCGTGGCGCGGCAGGTCACGTGAACGCGGCGAAGCTCGCCCGAGGGCAGCGTCAGGACCGCGTACTTGCCCTCGCGGGCGGTGAGCTGCGCCGAGGAACCAGCGGAGCGGACCATTTGTCCACCGCGGCCGGGCTGAAGCTCGATGTTGTGGATCTGGACACCGATCGGGATGTCGCGAAGCATCTTCGCGTTGCCCGGGTTCGGCTCTGCATCCGGACCGGAGAGGATCGTCTGCCCCACTTCGAGTCCGATCGGCGCGAGGATGTAGCGCTTCTCGCCGTCGGCGTAGTGAAGGAGTGCGATGAAGCAAGTTCGGTTCGGATCGTACTCAATGGTCGCAACGCGGGCGGGAACACCGTCCTTGTTGCGCTTGAAGTCGATGAGGCGATACTTGCGCTTGTTGCCACCACCACGGAAACGCACGGTGATGCGTCCGTAGTTGTTGCGGCCACCCGTCTTCTTGATCGGGCGGAGGAGCGACTTCTCCGGCGTGGAGGTCGTGACTTCCTCGTACGTCAGGACGCTGCCGTGGCGGCGTCCCGGGGAAGTCGGCTTGTACTTGCGGATCGGCATGATTCTTTTGCTCTATGAGATTCTGTGAGGCCCCTATTCAGGAGAGGGTTGCCTCAAAGAACGTCAATCGTGTTGCCCTCGGCGAGTGTGACCATGGCCTTCTTCCAGTCAGGCTTCTGACCCTTTGCCCAACCGCGACGACGGGCCTTGCCCTTGACGCGGAGAGTGTTGACCGTGACGACCTTGACCCCGAAGAGGATCTCGATCGCGTTGCGGATCTCCACCTTGTTGGCGTCCCGGGGGACGCGGAAGTGGTAGGCGTTGCGGTCAAGCGTGTCCGTCGTTGCCTTCTCGGTAACGTGCGGCTGCTTGATGATTTGGTACTGGCGATCGGTGGCAGTGCTCATGATGCAGCTCCTTCACTTTTGGCCTTCTGACCCACGCGCTCGACCAGCTGGTCGATGGCGGCCTTCTCGGCGATGATGGTTCCACCGTTGACCACGTCGTAGGCGCACAGCTCGGCGGCGGTGCGGACCTGGACGCGGGGGAAGTTGCGGAAGGACTTGTAGAGGCTCTCGTTGCGCTCGGAGATCACGACGCAGGCGCGACGCGGGGAACCAAGATCGCTCAGGACCTTGCGGGCCGAGCGCGATGCCGGCTCGCTCCACTCACCGAGGTCAGCAACCACCACTTCCCCGTCGGCCATCTTGCCGGCGAGAGCCGTCCGGAGCGCCACACGGCGCGCCTTGGTCGGCATGTGGTAGCTGTAGTCACGGGGCTTCGGCCCGAAGACCGTGCCGCCGCCACGCCAGATGGGCGACTTGACGTCGCCGGCACGTGCGCGGCCAGTGTGCTTCTGCTTGTAGGGCTTCTTGTTCGTGCCCTTCACTTCGCTGCGGCCCTTGGTGCTGGCCGTGCCCTGGCGCTGGTTGGCCATGAACATGACCACTGCGTCCTTGAGCGTGCGGTAGAGAATCTTTTCGCCGAACGGCGCGACGTCGAGTTCAACCTCGCCCACGCTTCCAGCTTTGTAGCTTTTGACCTTCATCGAATCAGCCCTTCTTCACGACGCCGGTGCGGGCGGTCTGGATCTGGACGAAGCTGCCGTTGTAGCCGGGGACCGACCCTTTGATCAGCAGCAGGTTACGGGCCGCGTCGACGCGGATGACCTCGAGGTTCTTCACGGTCTTGCGCTTGGCGCCATAGTGGCCCGACATGCGCTTGCCCTTGAAGACGCGACCAGGATAAGCCGAGCAACCGATCGAGCCAGGGCGACGATAGTTCATCGAGCCGTGGGTCTTCGGTCCGCGGGAGAACCCGTGCCGCTTGATGGTGCCGGCGAAGCCGCGTCCTTTCGTGGTACCGACCACGTCGACGAGAGCGCCTTCTTCGAAGAGCTCCACCGTCAGGGACTGACCAACCTCGACCTCAGCCGGAGCCGAAAGGCGCTGTTCCCGGAGGAAGCGCTTCGGAGCCGTGCCGATCTTTTTGGCGGCCTCGACCTGAGGCTTGTTCGAGACTTTGTCCCGAACATCCTCAAAGCCGATCTGGATGGCGTCGTAGCCATCCGAGTCTTGTGTGCGGAGCTGCATGACTGTGCAGGGCCCCGCCTCAACGACCGTCACCGGAGTGACTGTGCCGTCGTCGGCGAAGAGCTGCGTCATGCCTCTCTTGCGTCCAAGAAGTAGCGTCATAACTTCGTGAGCGTGAGTGAGCGATCTAGCGCCCGACCATTCGGGACCAGAGCGATCAGCTCGTGGGGTGGAGTGAAATCACCGGTTCGACCAGGGCCAGGGGCGCTCAACTGGCAAATGCCAGTCGGAACGCACCCAGCGACGCCGGGCCACGCGGTGAGGCTTCCTAGAAAAAGGATCTTGGAAGCCTTTGGGGTCCGAAGACCCCGGGGTGAACTTGAAAAGAACGGTGCCCCACCTGCCCGCCTAAGCGAACGAGGGACACCGATGAACGATCAGGCCTTGATGCGGATATCGACACCCGCCGGCATGTTGAGCGAAGAGAGCGAGTCGACCGTCGCGGGGGTCGGCTCACTGATGTAGATCAAACGCTTGTGCGTACGGATCTCGAACTGCTCGCGGGACTTCTTGTCGATGAACGGCGAACGGAGAACCGTGTAGCGCTCGATGCGAGTCGGAAGCGGGATGGGCCCCTGTACGCGGGCGCCCGTCCGCTTGGCGGTCTCGACGATCTCGGCACTCGATTGATCGAGGGCCTCGTGGTCGTAGGCCTCCATTCGAATTTGGATGCGGTCGCTCATGTCGAACTGGGTGGCTGCCGATACGCGAGGTGCGGTACCCCGAGGCGCCAGTGCGGCGAGGGGGCCCGGGTTCGCGCGAAGGCGGCTCCGAGGGGATGGAGAAGCTGTTGTGAGGTGCGGTGACTGCCCAGGGCAGCCGTAAAACCCAGCGGGGTGATGACCGTGGATTGCTACTGGAGCAAGCCGCCGTCGTCGGAGCGCGGGGTGGCGCACAGAAGCTTCCGAAAGAGGCCTCTGAGCTATGTGGGGGGGATCCTTGGACCGCAGTCTGCCGCGGGGAGTCTGCTCGAGGCGGATGGGCCTCTCGCGGTCACCCGGAGACATAAGCAATCGACCCGTCCAGCGGAGAGTCCCGGACAGCGATCGGATGGTTGCTCCGGGCTGCTTCAGGTCTCCTGCCGTTCGGGCAAGGGGCGAAGAAGGTACGGGCGGGGTTCCGCTGGGTCAACGGCATCGAATGGAATCTCTTCCACTTTCTTTTGACACCCCACCACGGCCCCACTGGTCGTCATCCGCGGGGATCCGCTTGGGCGGGCCTCGGCAACGCGGCTTCACCCGCCGCAGGATGGAGCCCCGCGGCACGGACGCCAAAGGTAGCGCGCCCCTTGGAGAGCGACCTAAGCTCCGTCGAATAACCGATCAAGGTCCGGAGAGGGGCCGTCCCTGTGACCCTCCGACTGTCGGCACCGGTGGAGATGATCTCCTCCATGTTGGCGTGGCGGCTGTTCAGGTCCCCGATCACGCCGCTGGAGACGTCCACCGGCGTATCCACCACGAAGGACATCCATGGCTCGAGGGGCTGGATCCCCCCGGCCACAACGGCCCCCTTCAGGGCCTCACGCAGGGCGGCCACCGCGGCTTGGGTCCACGCGACCTCGTGGGCAGGCCCGTCCAGCCGAACCGCACGGGTCAGCCGGATCACCACGCCCGAGAGTGGATGGCCATTGAGGGGGCCGCTCATTGCCTCGGCACGGAGGGCAGATCGAATGGCGCCCCAGACCTCCGCATCGAACGGGGCCTCACCGGGGCCGCGGCGAACCTCTTCAGCCAGCTCCACGGGCGCCCCCGGCGCGGCCAAGGGCTCCAGCTGAAGGGACACCTCTACCTGGGCACGCTCATCGCCGAACACGCGATCCACCTGCCCCTCCCCCGCCGACCCCTCGCGAACGGATTCCCGATATGCCACGCGTGGCGGGCCCGTCCGGGGCTCCACGCCAAACTCGGACGCCAGCCTCGCCAGGGCGATGTCGAGGTGCAGCTCCCCCATGCCCTCCACCAGCCATTGGCCGCTCGCACGGTCCTCGGCCACGCGCAGGGACGGATCCTCCCGCGCCAGCTGCTCGAGGGCCTCACCCAGGGTGCTGCGCTCGTCGTCGCGGCGGGGCTCGACAAGGACTGTCTCTTATACACATCTCCGAGCCCA
>CAJXRJ010000449.1 GCA_913058555.1 uncultured bacterium | reverse complement strand
GGCAATAGACCTCGCCCAGTGAAGATGGGCATCAAGCCACGCACACTCTAGACACGGTAAGTCGAGCCTCGTACAGCACTCCGACTTGCCTTCGTCTTCGGGGAGAGGGGAGCCTCAACGAGCTTGCGTGTGCCTCGATCGTCAACAATGCGAATGCCCCATCAGAGTTGGCGAATCTGCTGCACAGGAGGGTTGAAACTGGCCTATCGTCGCACTGATGGATACTCATAGAGTCGGCCCCGTGACAGAGCGTTTGCTCCACCGCGCATTCGAAGTGCGGGATGCTGGCGCGTTCTATGCATTGAACAGCAACCTGGAGGTGATGCGATACACGGCGGAACCACTGGTCGAGTCCATCGACATGGCCAGGCAACAAATCGCAAACTACGCCGACTTTGATGACATTGGGTTCGGACGCTGGGCCTGTGTCTTAAGGGGCACGGAGGAAGTGATTGGATTCTGCGGCCTGAAGTACCTGTCTGACCTGAATGCCGTCGATGTGGGCTTCCGATTTCTGCCGCAGCACTGGGGGCGAGGGTTCGCGACCGAAGCGTGTATTGCGAGCCTTGAGTTCGGCTTCGAGATACTGAAGCTCAGGCAGATCATCGGGCTGGTCCTTCCGGGCAATCAGGCGTCTATTCGAGTCTTAGAGAAGTCAGCAATGCGCTTGGAGGGTCCATTCTCCTACGACGAATTGGAAGTCCTCAAGTACGTCAAAGACCGATAGCACTCTGCATTCTCGTACGGAGAGCCGAGCCAGGGGCATTCTTCATTTTCGGCATGTCCGAGGCGTGGCTGCTGAAGCGAGAGGCCGTCGCCGACATGCCGTTCCTCCTGAAGGCAGTCCGGCAAGGCGCCAGTTCCTCGGCACGCTTCGCCTGCTTGCCCTCTCGTCATCGCTTCCTCCTCATAGGAAGTCCAGACGACGGATTGCGGAGCAGGCTCCAGCTGTGCTGTGGAAGTTCCCTCTTTCGCCATTGCTCCTAGCCGCTGAACGAAGAGAACCAGGGACGCTTTGGTCAGGTCCCACTGGGCGGGCCAAAAGCGAAAGAATGATCCTGGCACCGTACTTCTTTAGCGCGGCGCGAAAAGGATGGAACGAGGGAAGAAACGGGTGTGCCCGGAGTGGAATCGCAAGGGGACGTTGTCACCCCTGACAACCGTTGCGCAAATGGTTCCGGACTAGCGAGCCCCGATGATGCGCGCGTAGCGGAAGTAGACCTCGAGGGTCATCACGCCGAAAGCCGTGGCGCGGTGGGCGCCGAGGGTGGACTCCGCGGGGAAGCCGCCGTGGGGTGGATCGGCCCTGCGGATCTGCTTCGGGAGCACGACGGCCTTGATGCCTGCACTGGCGCGCTTCCAATGGTCGCCCCCGCACTGGAAGCTGGCGTAGGCCACGAGCATGCGCTGCTCGGAGTTGAGCTCGGTCCACACGCCGTCCCGTTGTAGCAAGCGCCCAAGGGCCTCCACGGCGGCCCGGTCTCCGCGCTCGGGGTGCGCGTCGTCGGGATCGACGATCATGAATCCAAGCAGGGCGCGGAAGGCCAACTCGCCGGCCTTGGCCTGCGAAGGCTCAGGGGGAGTCGGCACCATGCTCATCAGCACCTTGCGGGCGCGCAGCAGAGCCTCGTCGGGCACCGCGGCTTTGCTGTCCTTTGCGGACACCAGGGCAAAGGCGCTCCAAGCCGTTGTTCGTGCATCCCCGAAGCTACCGTCCTCGCGCTGTTGGGCGAGAAGCGCTTTGACGGACCGCTGCTGGACACTGATTCCGACCTTGGCCTGTGGTTCCAGGACGAGCAGCTCGCTGAAGGCCAGGGTGGCCCAGGCATGCTCCAGCAAGCGAGCCTCGCCTTCGGCGCTACTCCCCAGCAGGCCCGAATCGGGGTCGGCCTGTCCCTCGAGCCAGCCGAAGCCCTTGGCGATAGCTCCCTTGAAGGGCCCCGCAGTTGTGGTCCCCCCGTCCCCGAGGAATCCGAGCAGCATCAGGGCCGTGGTTCCGACCTCCCCCACCTCTGCGTCCCCAGCCCAGGATCCCTGGACGGATTGACTGCGAACAACCCAGTCGGGGCCTCGCTCCTGGGGCGTGGTTCCCACAGAAAGAACCTCTGTGGGGACTCCTGTGGGACTGGAGATGGCGGCGGCAGCGAGCAGAGCGGTGGCAAGTGTCAGCATAGTATTTTCCTCTTGAGCCCCTGAACGGACCCGCCCAAAGACGGTTCAGGGATTCGCCGAAGAGAAGTACCGAGCCAGGATCGTTCTTTCGCTTTTGGAATGTTCGCAGCCTCGCTATCACAGCGTGACTCCGTCGCCGAACGGCTGAACCCTCAGGACACGAGACCGCAAGGTGCCAGCTCCTTGCACCTCCCCCGTGATTCCCACCCTCACCATTGTTGACCCCCAATGGGGAGTCAAGCGACGAGTGGTGGTGCAGGCTGCAGCAGCCCGGCGTAGACCCCCGCTTTCGCCACTACTAGGACCCACCGAGCCGCGGGCACGATGGGCGCTAGTCAGGCCGCCACCAGGCGGGCCGAAAGTGAAAAAATGATCCTGGCACCG
This sequence comes from uncultured bacterium, assembly GCA_913058555.1. Classification (GTDB taxonomy): domain Bacteria; phylum Planctomycetota; class UBA1135; order UBA1135; genus Saltatorellus. Next base: position 3,816 of record CAJXRJ010000449.1, on the reverse strand, counting down.
TACTAGGGGGCAAAGAAGACGCGGATCGCGTTGGTGAAATTGGAGGCCCCGCCGTCGCGGTACCAGAACTGAAAGTTGAGCTGCGCCGCTCCGCTCAAGCCCAGCTGAACGGGCACCAGCGAACGGTCTAGAACAAAGGACGCCGCCCCAGCGGCGTCCGACTGTGGCACCTGCCCGGCCAGCCGATAGATCGGATTGTTGACACAGAGGTATCCGTTGGAGATGGGCGCGCGGACCTGGGTCGCCGAGGCGATGAGGAACCCGAACGATCCCGCGGGCAGTTCGGCCAATGAGACCGTCAGCGCCTCATCTGCCAGATAGAAACTACCGCTCAGCGCAAGCCTCCCGCTGGAGCCAGCAGAGTTCATTCGTCCTGGGCAGTAGTCGTAGTGAAAGCTCCGGACGTAGAGACGCTCGATCTCAGCGCGGGTCAGGGCCCGATCGCGCAGATCGAAACCTGTGAGATCCCCCAGCCCACCGACGGCCGCGAAGGGTAGGTCTCCGACTCCCCCATCCCCGCCCAGTGCACCAGAACGGCCGAACAGCGCAGCAGTGCCAGTTGCACCCCATGGAGCTGGCGCACCAAGCGAGACGCGGTCGACCTCGATGCCCTGGACGTAAAGAACCAGCTCGCCGTGCCCATCATGGGTCACCGCGATGTGATGGGCCTGCGCTTCCCATGCGTTCGGCAGGTCGCAGGTCAGCGTCGCACTCAGGGGCGACTGCGAGCCACCGATGCGCACGCGCACATCGTCTGAACGCCCAGGCGCTGCGTCATCGCCCGCCAGGCCGCCGTCACCGACCGTGATGGAAAAGCCTTCATCCGCACCTCCAACGTCCAAGAGCACGATCGCCTCGGAAGGCGTGGACAGGCTCCGGCTCCAGACTCCCACCGTGAACGGGCCGTTCGCCGCCGGGCCGAGGACAGCTCGCTCCAGGCGCACGGCGCTGTTGGGTGTCGACTGGCGGATCGAAACGGCGGACACGTTGCCAGGAGCGGGCCCGACCCTCGCCACACGCTCGAAGTCCGCGGTGGGGTCCTGATCGACCACGATCCATTCGCGACCAGGGTCAGCCACCTCGCTCCATGAGCGACCATCGCCCAGGAGAGCTGGGCCGCCAATTCCGGTATCTACCCGCCAGTCCGATCGAATGTAGGAACGCAGGCCGTGGGGCCTTGAATCGTTCGCGAGGCTCGCGGCGAAGCCGTCGCTGAGCCCCTGCAGCGTGAGCACAATGCCCGGGTTCGCCATGGCCACGTCAGTCGTCTCGCCGGGGTCCACCAAGAGATCGTAGAGCTCCCCTTGGCGAAGCTTCCATCGGTCGAGGCGCACGCCATGGACAGCGCCAGAAGTCGCGTAATAGAAGGGCCTCCCGGCCGAGTTCCCCTGCTGTAGAAGCACCGGAAGCATGTCGCTGCCATCCAGAGTCACCGACGGCGTCGGGACGCCGGCAAGCGCCGCAAGCGTCGGCATGAAATCCACATCAGCCAGGGGTTCGTCGATGACGACACCCGCAGGCAGCACACCGGTCCAGCGAGCGACGAACGGGACGCGCATGCCGCCTTCGAACGTCGTCCCCTTGCTACCCCGCAGCGCCCCGGCGGATCCGGCCTGGTACGCGCCCTGGGAGAGCGCTGGCCCATTGTCTGAAAGGAAGATGACGAGCGTGTCGTCGCTCACTCCAAGCGTATCGATCAGGTCGAGGATTGTGCCCACGCTGGCATCCATCTCTTCCACCGCGTCCCCGTATTCCCGCCCATCTGCACTGATGCCCTCGAACGCGGGGCTCGCCACGGCAGGCCAATGGGGAACATTATAGGAGAGGAGGCAGAAGAAGGGCTGGTTCGCCGTCACCGACTGCTGCACGAAGGCAGCGGCGCGCGTGGTCAGGCGCTGGGTGTCGAAACGCGCGTCCGGGTTCCACTCCCAGTCCGGCGTGGAAGAGTCGACATAGGCGCTGGGATCCGCCGCGTAGCCCCATGGGTTGGCGAGCACATCCTGGAACCCCTGGGCTGCGGGCAGCTGCGAGGGCGAATCGCCCACGTGCCACTTCCCGTAGAAGCCCGTCGCATACCCGGCTGAAGCCAGCACCTCGGCGACCGTCACCTCTGCGCCGTTCAGGCCGAACTCTCCCCACTGGGGAAGCGCACTCGAGATCCCGACTCTCTCCGGATGGCTACCCGTGAGAATGGCCGCGCGAGTCGGGGAGCAGCGGGGCTGCGCGTAAAATGACGTGAGCCTCACTCCGGCCGCAGCCATCCCGTCGATGCGCGGTGTCGCGATCAGGGGGGCACCGTAGCAACCGAGGTCTCCGTAGCCGAGGTCATCGGCCATCAGTAGCACGACGTTGGGAGGGGCCGCGACAACCTGCGCTCCCTCAGCCGGGCTGGACGCACAAAGGATCAGGACGACCGCAGAAGCCGGCGCAAAGATAGATCGTGTCATTGGAGGTAAGAAACGGATGGCGACCCCGACGGCGCGGCAGTCATCCGATCCAGTTCCGCGGGAATCACGTCCAGGCCCCGGCAGAGGGCCGGGTTCGCCCCCATCTTCCCAAGCGTCACGACGAGACAAGCAGGAGATACGAGCAAAGGGAAGAGTGATCAAGGCTGTGATTTCTGGGCAGGTCGGCAGGAGAGGAGAGGCTCGCGAGGGTGGATAGGCGCTGTGGAGACACGGGACCGGAGTCACGCTCTCGCTTGCGGGGACAACCATGGGAGACCGCCGCCCCGTCAACACCTAACAACAGCGAAGAACCGCAACCTGACGACAGGTGCTACCTCTTGATTCTCACGCCCTAAGCGCCCAACGGCCTCATCGACAGCCACGATTCCCTCGAATCCCCGCGAAGTCTCGTCCTAGGGTCCTCTTTTTCTCGCTTTCGGCTACTGAGGCACGATCTGGCCAGCAGCGCCGGTGATCTCGATTCGAAACTTTGCCTCTCGGACAGGACCACCTTGGGTGAGCCGATAGCTGAAGAGGAGACGGTCGATCGCATTGCCAGCGCCCACGTACCTTACCTGTCGCAGAGAGCCGACTCGGGTCGCCCTGCCGATGTCGCCTTCGTTCTGCGAAGGTCGATGCCGCGGGATGTAGCCTGCTGCACAGGGGAGTCAGTGCCTGAACCCTTCAAAAACGAAAGAACGATCCTGGCTCCGTACTCGGCTCCGTACTCCGGGCTCCGTACTCCGGGCTCCGCACTCCGGGCTCCGTACTCCCGTACTCCATTCCGCGGAGCGCTCACTTGCCGCCGCGACGCCTGTTCATGCTCTCGAACTGCTCGACCTGTTGTTCGTTGAGCACGCCGCCGATCTCAGTGCCGAAGATTTCGCGCTCCGCCTCCTTCATCGTGCCGGCTGCCTCCTGGTCGCCAGCTTCCCAGAGGCGCCCCATCTCCTCGTAGCGCGCCATGCGATCCTCGAGGACCGTGCGAAGTCCAACGGTCTGTGAAGTGGTAAGGCCAAGCTTCTGCTGGTAGATGGGCATGCGCGCTTCGAGTGCCGTGAGCGCCGAGGCCCGCTTCGCCTCCCGGGCGGATTCGCGCTCAGTCCGGCGGACCTCCTCAAGGGCGGCCGCGACATCTTGCTGCAAATGGCCAGGTTCCTTCGTCTTTCCACTCGGTTGGCTATCGGTGCCGTTGAGCTCGGCGAGGAGGCCTGCACGGAACTCGTCGAGATCGGCTTGACTCACGAGGTTGCCCACGGGGAGTCGGTCCGGCACTGGGGCCAGCGCGGCGGACTGGTTGCCCATGACGTCGAGGCGCGCAGAAAGCCGGCCGAGCTCTTCGCGCATCGCGGCGAGCTCGGCCTTGACG
>CAJXRJ010000448.1 GCA_913058555.1 uncultured bacterium | reverse complement strand
GATCATGCCTAGTCTCGTGGGCTCGGAGATGTGTATAAGAGACAGCTTCAAAGGCCATGGCGTAGTGCTCTGATCCGCCGATTCCCGCCGCGGTGGCGACGACGCCTTGGATATGCGTCGAGCGACTCAGCCCCGACCCGAAGACAGCCACGCTCGTCGCGCTCGTGCCGGAGTTCTCGATCGAGAGATTCTCAATCGCTCCCCCACTCTCCAACACGACCGTAGCGGCGGCGGCGCTCGGTGATCCCGAGCTGCGCGTGGACCGAACAACGGTCGCAAGGGCGCCGGATCCGCGCAGGGTGACGAAGGCAGGCACGACAACGGCGGAGGCTTCGTCGAAGACGCCCGGGCCGACTTGGACCAGGAAGCGGTTCGTATCAGAGGCGCCGGCGATGCTCGCGAGGGCAGCTGCCACGGAAGCGAACGTCGTTCCGCTTGGGGAAACGGAGAGGACGTTCTCGAAGGCTCCGACGTCGTCGATGCGCATGCTCAATTCGTCGGCGACCGACTCCACGGCACTTGCAATGGCGACGAAGTTCTCATTGACCTCAGCGGCGACCGCCGGCGTGCCCGCGGTGAAGGTATTGGGGATCGTGACTTGGAAGCCGCCGAGCAAGCGCGCTCCAGAGGCCAAATCGGCAGCAACGGCGGCGGTCAGACAGACCGCAAATAGGGGAGTTCGTTTCATGGGATTGAAGGCAGGTAGGGGACTATTGCCAATCCGATTGATCCCAATCGGATGTGTCCCAGACGGCAGACTGGGCTGTCCCTCCTGGGTTGTTGGTAGGCGTGTCGGAGCCGCCGCACGAGGCGGCGAGGGAGAAGAGCGCAAGGAGGACGAGAGGCCGCGCAAGCGTGGCCATCCCGATGGACCCGATGGCCCTTCCGTCCAAGCGGCTAGGGTCGTTGGACGTCTTCGTTGGGTAGTGAGGGGAATGGTTCATGGTGTCGGGCCCGCTGGATGGGGGCCGTGACACCTGAAGCGAGACCAGCTGGGACGAACCCTCACGGTTGTTCGCGAAATCTCACCTCGCGACTCGACGCGGGTACCGTGGCCGCCCCTCGCCGCGTCAGTCGCCGTGCGCTGTCATCGCCCTTGGGACGACAGCGAGGCGATCACAGCTCGTCCGCCCCGAGGGCCCGCATGAGCCACAGCCGCGCCACCTGCCAGCGTCGCTCGGCGGTGGCCTTCGAGACGCCAAGGGCGTCTGCAATCTCCCCCATGGATAGACCTCCAAAGGTCTTGAGCTCGATCACTCGCACCAGTTCCTCGTCGGTCTCCGAGAGTGTCGCCAGAGCGTCGTCGAGTTCAACGAGATCGGTGCCTTGGTCCTCGTAGGCCTGGACAAGCCCTTCGATCTCAATGTTCGTGGCCTCGCCCCCCCCACGCTTCTCCGTACGACGCGCACGGGCGTGGTCCACGAGAATACGGCGCATCGTGCGCGCCACGACACGCAGGACGTGCTGTCGATCCCGGAACGAGTCCGGGGCCTGAGTGGTCCCGAAGAGGCGGATCCAAGCTTCGTGCACCAGGGCCGTCGGCTGAAGAGTGTGGTCGGCACGCTCCTGGCCCATCTCCCGGCCCGCAATGGCCCTCAGGCCAGAGTAGAGGGCCTGGAATAGGTCGTCTGCGGCACTTGAGTCCCCACGATCGAGTCGCGCGAGGAGGTCACTCACATGGTCCTGGTCCGAACTCACGATGCCATTGGAGCCGATCTTGGGCGACTTGGGGAAGATCTGGCAGATCCCTGAGGGCTCGTCCGTCCAGCCCTCGCTTCGAGTGGTCCTGGCCGCCCTGGCCCCCTGCCGGAAATCCCCCGGCCGGGTAGCGCCCGAGCGAAGCGCTAACATCGAGGCACCGATGACGCCCCCCAGCCACCCCACATCCAGCGACGACTCGAGGGAACGCTGGTCCCTGGTGCGCAGGCTCGTCGAAGATGCGCTGGACCGCCCCGAGGGAGAGCGCCCCCGGTTTTTGCGGGACCAAACGGCGGATCGCGAGGATGGGGCAGAGATTTGCCGCGAAGCTCAGGAACTGCTGGCCCTCGACGCGAGCTCGCCAGCGAACTCCAGATTTGACAGCCCCCTCGCCGGCAGCGGCCCCCCGAGCGCCATGGAGAGCTCCCGGCCGCCGGACCTCGGCCCCTGGCAGCTCCGACGGCGCATTGGCAGGGGTGGCATGGCCGACGTGTGGCTCGCGGCCAGGGCCGACGGTCTCTATCGCCGCACCGTGGCCATCAAGCGCCTGCACCCGGGGCTCGCCAGCGCCGAGGTGGTGGCGCGTTTTGAACGGGAGAGGCAGATCCTCGCCAATCTGAGCCACCCGAGCATCGCAAAGATGCTCGAGGCCGGCGTCGACTCGGAAGGGGTCCCCTACATCGTCATGGAGCTCGTTGAAGGCCAGCGCATCGACCGCTACGCCGACGAACGGCACCTGTCGGTCCGTGAGCGTGTTCGCCTGGTCGCCCAGGTCGCCGATGCCGCGATGGCTGCCCATCACATGCACGTGGTGCATCGCGACATCAAGCCATCCAACGTGCTGGTGGATGCGGAAGGCCGCGCGACGCTTCTCGACTTCGGCGTGGCCAAGGTGCTCGGGCCCGCTGGCGACACCGACAGCCTCGTGACCCGCGATATCAATCGGTTCCTGACGCCCAACTACGCGAGTCCAGAACAGCTCGAAGGCGCGGCCCTACACCCGATGAGCGACGTCTACTCCCTCGGCGTTCTGATGTACGAGCTGCTCACGGGCGCCCCTCCCCTGTCGCTCGCGGGACGCAGCGCTGTCGACGCCCATCGCATCGCGACCACCACAGAGCCACCGCGCATGACCCAGGCGATCGCCATTGCGCCCCACCATGCCGGGGATCGGGAGCAGATCGCGAAGAGGCGCGGAACGACCGCGAGCAAGCTCTCCCGGGAGCTCGATGACGACGAACTAGAGGCGGTCCTCTCCGCCGCACTGCGCAAGGAACCCGCGCGCCGGCCCCCGAACGCCGGCGCCCTGCGCGACGAACTCCATCGCTGGCTGGGGGGCGAGCCGGTCCTTTCGCGCCGGGACTCCTGGGCGAGAAGCGCGCTGCGGGTGATGGGCAGGAACAAGACCGTTTTTGGCCTCGCAGCCGCCCTATTCGGCGCCTTGGTCCTCGGCCTCTTGCTGGTGAGCAAGGAGGCCAATCGAGCCCGGCGTGCCAACGAGGAACTCGACCGCGAATCGAAGCTCGCGAGGGAGCGACTCGTGGACCTGCGCGAGGCGACGCGTGTCTTGATGACCGACGCCATCACATCGATCTCAGGCATCCCAGGCACAGAACGAACCGTCGAGCGCATGATGCGGGCCGGAGTCGCGATCGCCAAACGCCAGGGGGATCCCGCGCTGCAGGCCATCATCGGTCGCACGCTGGTGAGCCTAGCCACGAACGAAGCGCGGGAGTTGGGCCCCACGGAAGAGTCCCTCGAAGAGATGCGACGGGGTATCGAGCTCGTGGCCGATGTGGCCCCCGATCTTGGTCCGGACTCCGTCCCGTACCTTCCCCACGTTCGCCTGTCCTATGCCGGTTTCCTCTCCGACTGTGGATACCTCGATGAGGCCGACGCACAGCACGCGAGAGCGGCCGAAGAGACCGAGTGGCTCTCGGGGCGCACGCCGGAGATGATGTGCGACAAGATCGGGGCAAGGACCCGGGTCGCGGTCAGCCTCGCGCGGGGCCTCGTCACCCGTGGTCAATACGAGGCGGCGGAGTCCGCGATCGTCGCCACCCTCGAGGCCATCGAGGAGGCACGCACGCAGTACCCCGCCCTGCGCGTGGACTTTGAGGGGACACCGACCGGGCCAAGCGGCGCCCATGACAACGGGGCCAACTCGATCCGTTACACCATCAACCGCGGCGCGATGCTCGACTTCGAGGGGCGCCTTCTCTGGCTGCGGACAAAGATCCAACCGGAATCCCGCGCCCTCGATGCTCTCCAATCCGCGAGGGTCTCCAGCGCCCTGTCGGCATCCCACGGCACCAATCTGATCATTTCCGCCAACGCCGCGCATAGCTCGCTCGACTCCGCCCTGGCCCTCTTCGAATCCGGGGATCCCAAGGCAGCCAAAGAACTTCTTGCAAGCGCGCGACCCTGGGTTGAATCCCTGCCTCAGCAGGAGCACCTGAGCTTCGCCCAACTACGGGCAGTCGCGCACATGTGCGCCCTCGAAGGAGAGATTGCCCACTCCGAGGGCCGGGACCTCGCTCCCTACGCAGATCGAATGCGCGAGCTCAACCGAGAGCTGCAATCGCGCGATTCCAAGGCCTACGCCGCCCGAACCCTGCTCGCGTCCCTGCGTCGACGGCTCGCACAGCTCGAGGCCCACGCTGGCAATGGGCTGCAAGCAGCCAGCGCATTCTCGGCCAGCCTCGAGAGCTACGACGCCCTCGTGCGCGAGGTACCGGGGCACTTCGAGCTCGGGGTCTCCCGCCTGCGTGCTGCTTTGGGGCTCGCGAAGGTGCTCCAAGGATCCGCGGACGGCAGGGCCGCCTTGGACCATGCGGAGAAGTGCCTCGCGTCCCTCCCCGGTGATTCAAGGGCGCGGGCGACCGTGAACTGGATCGAAGAAGAGCTCCACGCCCTCAGGAACCCATGAGGGTCACAGGGCTCAAGCCTTCGGGCGCGCCGGATCGCTCCACTTGAACGAGACGGAGCCCCCCGGGGCGACAGGCCAGTCCTCGAAAGAAGCAAAGGGGACGTCGCCGAGTAGGGCGGGGTCGAAGGGGTGTTCTGCGTTGGGGTTGAGTCCACCGTGTACATGGCCGCCGCTGGGATAGGAGCCGAGGCCCGCTTGAACGAATCCCGAGACAGACGTGTACCTCGGGCGGATCGTCTCCCCGATGCGGGCAAAGAGCGCGCGCTCGATGCCGCCCGGACTGCCAGCGTGAGCGGAGGTTCCCTCCGCGGGGCCCCCGTCCGGATCCGCCTGAATGGATTCGCACAGGACGGCCTCCACGTGGGCTGGATTGCAGTGTCGGTCCGTCGTATCCGATTGAAGCACCGTGACAAGGATGAGTCGCGGCAGGCGCTGATCCTTGGCTTGACTGCTCATCTTCCTCACCAGGTCCTCCATTTGCCGGACCCAGTTCCGGCTCATGTAGCGGGACTCCCAGGCTTCGGGTTCCGCGGGCGCAGTCGTGGGCCTCGTGGCGGTCCGGGTCTGCCGACTGGCCACTTCGACGAGGAACTGGCTGCCACCGACCTCGCAGTGGATGTCCGGCGGGCTCATCCCCTCCTCCACGGCCACAAGCCGAACGTGATCGACCCGATCGCGCAGGAAAACAAACGCGACAGCCTCACCAATGGCTCCTTCGTACCTTGAAGCGTCCGGCGAGTCTCGCCGGTAGACCCAGTTGCTGTAGCTGTCTTGATCGTCCAGCGACCGGAGCAGCTCCTCGTACACCTCGAGAGGCGCGCGGTATTGTTCGAGGGCTGCTTGTCTGTCGTTTTCGGGCATCGATGACGGCCTATCCCGTCGGATCGTTGAACTTCGGAGTTTTCCCCGCTCAAGGCGTGGGAAGGTGGCGGCCACTCTAAATGAATACGCCAGAGGGGCGACGGCTGTTCTCGTTCTCGTTCTCGATGACGTGGACGTCGGAGCGGCGCCGCTATAGTGGCCGCCATGCCGAGCTTCGAATGCCAAGAGTGCAGCGTGTCCTTCACGGTGGCGCAGAGCGCGCTGGACAAGTACCCGGGCTGGTCGCCGCGGTTCTGCCGCGAGCACTCGCCGAAGAAGCCCGCCCCGAAACGCGGTGGATCCCGTCGCGGCGCCAAGAGGGGTGGAGGGCGCCCCATGGCGGAGGAGAATCTGACGCTCGCGGGCGTGCTCGCGGCCTACACGGAGGGTCCGACGACCGGAGCCTTTACCGACGGGAGCGCCGTGCCCAACCCGGGCCGCGGCGGCTGGGGCGCGGTGTGGGTGGAGGACGGCGAGGTCATTGCCCAAAAGCACGGGTACTCCCCGGAGACGACCAACAACCGCATGGAACTCACGGCCCTGATCGAGGCGTTCCAACTCATGCCGGAGGACGCCACGGTCACCGTGCACACCGACAGTCGGCTCTGCGTCGACACGATCACCAAGTGGGCTCCGAACTGGGAACGCAACGGCTGGAAGAAAAAGTCCGGTGAGATCAAGAACCTTGAGCTCGTCAAAGAACTCCTGGCGCTCTACCGGGCTCGCCCGAATTGCACATTGCAGTGGATCGCCGCCCATTCCGGCAACCGCTGGAACGAGTATGCGGACAGCCTCGCCACTGCCTGGATGAGGGAAGAGCTCTAAGCTGGCTCCCCTCCCTGGGCTCCATCACGTCCTTGGCCAAGTGCTAATCAGGCAGCCGGCACCAATCGACTCCAC
>CAJXRJ010000447.1 GCA_913058555.1 uncultured bacterium | reverse complement strand
GAGATCATGCCTAGTCTCGTGGGCTCGGAGATGTGTATAAGAGACAGCTTCGGGACGACCGGATCATCCGCATTACGGACGTGGGCTTCGACGAGAACGTGCTCCTCGGGCAAGACGAGATTCTCTGCCGCATCCTGCAGCGCCCCGAATTCCAGCGCCGTATGACCGGCACGGAGATGCGCTACCTGCTCGGGGCCGCGTACGCCGAGCAAGAAGCGCGCACCAAGGCCCCCGAGGGAATGCTCGCCCTTTGCCAACGGAAGGCCATCCCCATCTTCGTGGGCGCCCCCTCCGACGGCTCGGTGTTCCTGAACTCGATGAAGCTCTGGGCCATGGCCCAGGAGGGCAAACTCGAACACCGCTTCGACCTCGACCTACACGCGGAGGTGTTTGAGTCCTGCGCCTACCACGTGTGGGGCCAGAACCCCAGTGAAGCAAAGGACCGGCCCGCATCCCTCGGCACCCTGGTGCTGGGCGGCGGCGTCCCCAAGAACTTCAACCTTCAGCCCGAGCCAGCCCTGAGCCAGATCCTGGGCATGGAGGAAATTGGCGGCTTCCTCTACGACATCCAGATCACCACCGCGCCGGTCACGGACGGTTCGCTTTCGTCGTGTCCGCCGGCCGAGGCCGTCACCTGGGGCAAGGTCGATAAGGACGCCTACGAGAGCACCACGGAGTCCATGCCCGCCGACTACTCCATGGTGATGCCCATCATCACCAAGGCCCTCCTCGACAAGCGCGCCCGGCTGGAGCGGCTCCAGGAAGAGCTCGGAGCGGAGACGCTCCTCGAGCGCCACCCCGAAGCCGTCGGATACCTCCGCGGCACGGAAGGCTACCGACTCTTCGATCATCGCGAGCGCCTCGTCGAGCACCTGCGCGCGCAAGTGCGCGAGCGGCTCTAAGAAGGGCGGGGCATCTCTTCCGGCAACGAAAGAGATGCCCCGCCATGGGTGCCGTCGAGGAACGCCGTCGGGCGCCGTTCTCCTCAGCGCAGCGAGACGGTGACGCCGTTCGCAAAGTTGCTGGTGGCGGCCCCGAAGATGGTGTCGCGGAACCAGGCGGTGAAGCTGAACGTGTCGCCGACCGCGCCGGCGATGGTGCCGGTGCCGATGGGTAGGGCCGTCAGGTCGATCGGGAGCGTCATGACCCCCTGGAGCGAGGAAGCCACCACCTGGCCAGGGGCGACGAAACGTCCGATCGACCCGCCAAGGCAAAGATCACCGGCGCTGCCCGCGGGGTTTTGGATCAGCCCCCGGTCACGGCTCACGAGGAAGAACCCAAAGACGCCCGCAGGAGCGCCCTCGACCCGGAGGGTCATGGAGTTGTCGCTCAGGAGCGGGCTCCCCACGGCACTGATGCGCGCGGCCGACCCCGAGGAGTTGGCTGAAGCGTCGCAGTAGTCCTCGCCGATGGAGTCGCGCTGGTTCAAGTAGACCGAGGTGCCGCCGCAGCGGCCGACGACCATGTCCTGGTCGCCGTCGTTGTCGATATCGAAAATGGCGACGTCGTGGGTGCCGCGCAAGCTAGGAAGGCCGCGGGCACCGCGGATCGAGCCCAGGGTCTCCTCACGGAGCGTGACGTCGCCGCCGATCGTGCCACCGCGATTGTGGTAGATGTGAAGTCGACGATCGCAACCGTCGAGGTCGACGTCCACGTCGCAGATGATGGCCTCGTCGAAGCCGTCGCCGTTCAGATCGCGAATGTAGTTGTTGCTGCCGAAGCCGTCGTCGGTGCCGTAGGTACGGGCCGGGCCCCAGATGACGCGTCCGAACGCATTGTTGCCCTGGTTGAGAAGGTAACGATCGTCTGCATCATCGCTCAGGATCATGTCCAACCGGTCGTCCCCGTTCAGGTCGCCGGTGGCCACGTGGTAGGGCGCCCCGTCGTAGGGGATCTGCAGAATGTTGAAGAAGCCTTCGTTGCTCGGGTTGTTGTACGAGATTGACGAGCGCGTCAAACCGCCGGTCTGGCCAGAGCCGGAGACGGAGACGACGTCGTTGACACCGTCACCGTTCATGTCCGAAATGACCGCGGAGGTGCCGAAGGACGAGGCGAGCATGGGAAGGCTCATGCGGCTGCTGCTCTCGTCGGTGAAAAAGCCCATCCCGTCATTGATGAGCAGCCGATCGTTGAGATCCACGTTGGCCTGCTGCTCGTAGTGCGAGAAGTAGATGTCCGGGAATCCATCCCCGGTCACGTCCCCCACCGCCACACCGCACATGTTCGGATAGGTACCCCAATCCGGGATGCGAGCCTCTTGATAGAAGAAGCCCTGCCACACGCCACCGACCTCACCGAGGTTCATGTACACCCGCGGGTGGGAGAGCGCTTTCGACTGACCCGGCGTGAATGTCGTCGCCGTCACGAAGTCGAGCCACCCGTCCTGGTCGAAGTCCCCGACAGCCACGTCGCGATCGTTGGTGGGCGTGAGAAATCCGTTGTCCCCGGGGACGTCCGTCGATGCGGCAAAGCTCGAGGACTCATCGGTCAAGACCCCACTGCGGTTCATGAAGAGCACGTTCCGATAGCGGCCCGTCGTGGTGAAGGGCTGCTTGCGGACGGAGATGAGGTCGATCCAACCGTCACGGTCGAAGTCACCCGTCGCGTAGTCCTTCTCGCGGATATCCCCGAGCCCCACCGCATTTGTCGACACCATGCGTGTGTTGTCGACGGCGAACTCGGCCCAATCGATGGACTGAGCCTGCGCCTCGGAGGAGGACATGAGAATCGCTGCGAGGAGTGCGGTGCCCGCAGCGACTGGGTTGGTGGCCTTCATGGTGTAAAGGGGTGGGATCGTGGGAGAGGGCCAAGGCGCCGCCTTAGCGAGCCTCAGCATAGACCGCAGCGTCATCTGCCAAGCCGGCGCCGCGGAGTTCTTCGATGATGCGGTCAAAGGACCGCGGGGCCATGTGGAACCAGCGGGGACCGGTCTTGGGAGCTCCGATCGCCGTCCGGAAGGCCGCTGGCACGGGGTCGGTCACGAACAGACCCAAGTCCCGGTCCACGGCGAATCCGTCCAGGGCCCCCAGATAGAGGCATTGCACGTTTCCGTCTGAGTCCATAAGAGCGGCGACTGGCAAACTGAGTTCCGCCCCAGGTCCCAAAACCGACGCGGCGAGCGCCATGATGAAATCCCCGTGACGCAGGTCCCCTTGGGCCTCGAGGGTGATCACCGACGTGGGGATTCCGAGATTCGCTCGGGGGCGCGCAAGGAAGGCTGGCACCACCGCCTCGCAGGTGGCACAGGTGGCGCTTTTGACCACGACCAATCGCGACGTCTCGCCGCCCATGAGCGCCTTGGCGCGTACTGCCGGGATCGGATGCGGGGTGCGCAGCACCACGCGCGAAGGCAGGGCGCTGGTCCGGAGCGCTCCGCTCCCAAGACCCCGTTGATCGGGTTTCGGGTCATCAAGCCGCTGTATGCCCCCGGAGGGCACCAAGTGGAATCCGAAACCCAGTCCGGAGCCCCCCACACCGGCGCCGCCGCCGCCCAGTCCGTCCCGCGCGCGAAAGGTCACGCTGACCACCGACTCGTCCGCTGCAAGTCCCGCCGTGCCGATACCAGCGCTGCAAGCGAGGTAACCGTCGGTGCTGGGTTGGCACGCGAACGGGATCGAACGCGAGACTCCGGCACCGTTCCTCACTTTGATACTGGCCGACTTCGCCGCGGAAATCCCCGTGATCTCCACGATACGCGCTGGGTTCGTCTGGTTCTCGAGGTAGCGCAGCGCCGGGCCGTTGCGTGAGCGCAGCCATAGGTCGACGTCGCCGTCCTTGTCCCAGTCCGTGCGCAGGACCACACGACCATCGTCCACGTGATCGAGCCCGAGAATCGTCGAGACGTCCGCGAAGGTCCCATCCCCGAGGTTGCGCCAGGCTCGGTTGCGTTCATTCCCGCTCCACGACGTGCCGTCTTGCATCGCACGGCTGATCTCCGCCCAGGCGCTACGGGAAGCATCAGCTTCTTCCGCTGAATCGATCGGCGCCACGCGCCGCCAGAAGGAGCTTCAGAGGTCGCCCGGCTTGGGTCCCGTCAGGAACCCCGCGGGCACGACGAGGTCTGGAAAGCCGTCGCCGTCAAACTCCGTGAAGATCCCGCCCCAGCCCCAGCGGCCCATCTCTGCATGGAAGCCCTCGACCCGTTGGAAGTTGCCGTCCCCGTCGCCGCGGAAGAGGCTGTTGCCCCCCGCCAGGCGCCTCACGGCGTCGATCTCGTCGCTCCCCCGCCCGGACGCGAACTCCACTTGACCCGCCACCCGGCGGCCGGCGGAGGAGTACATGTTCGTGACGTACACGTCCAAGTGTCCGTCCCCGTCGTAGTCCGCCCACGCGGCCCCCATGCCCGCGCCGGCATCGGCGAGGCCGCTGGCTTCGGTGGAGTCCTTGAACCGATTGCGGCCAGCGCCCGTGAAGAGCCGGTTGCTCCCGAAATCGTTGACGACGTAGAGGTCCGGGTAGAAGTCACCGTCGGCGTCCACGAACGACGCGGATAGGCTGAACTGTGTGCCCGTGCCGCCCGGAAACCGGCTCTCCGTGACGTCGTTGAGCTTGCCACCTGCGAAAGAGAAGAGGTGATTGGTGGGGCCGTTCTGCGCTTCCTCAAAGGGAATCGGGATCGCGTCGGCGTAACGCGTCGTCACGTACCGGGTGCCGAAGATCTCCGGCACGCCATTGCGCGTCAGGTCCCCGGACGTCAGGGAATAGAAGCTCGCCTGGTCCGGGGCCGCGCCGAAGCCCCCCATTTCGAAGACCCCTTTGCCGTCGTTGATCTGCACCACGATCACGTGTCCCAGGGCGCTGACGAGATCGAGGTCGCCGTCCTTGTCCATGTCGACGATCAATACGCCTTTGGTATCGTCCAGCCAAGCCACCCCCGCCTCCGCCGCGATGTCACGCACACCGCCTACACCGTCCTGCACGAGGAGTAGGTTCGGCACGCCCGCCGGCATAGGCACGTAGAGGTCGTCGAAGCCGTCCCCCGTCACATCCCCGGCCGCGAGCCCTTGGTGCCCGAAGAACGCGGACAACGCTGGGTCGTCAAGGCGGCTCGACCACCGGTCCATGCCCACGCCCAGGGTTGACGCGGCCCCAGGGTCACGGCGGAGGGTCGCCCGTGTCTTCTCCACGAACGTCGGCTGATCGATCTGAGCACGCTCGAAGGAGAGCAGCGAAACACCAAGGCACGAGGAATCGTCGGCGCCCCCCGCACTGAACGTCGCCTCGACCGTGGCGGTGAGCTGCCACACCGGAGGCAAGCCAAACTCTGGCGTCCCACTGATCTCGAGCCAGACGGTGAGCACCCGTCCACCACCTTCCGTGGGGCGCACGCCGATCACCTTGGACACAACCCGCGCGTCCCCCGGAGCGATCCGCCCGCGCATCAGCCGTGAACGAAACTGACCGGACGGCAGCGATTCCGGCTCCTTCCCGTACGAGCGGATGACGAGCAAGGTATCGGCTCGCTCGATCCACTCATCCTCGCCCTTCGTGGGAGCGCTGAAGGCCACGTCGGCCCCGAGCGCCGCGGAGTCTTCCGACCCGGCGAGCCAACCCCGGAACGCCGAGAGCCAAGAGCCCCGCGCCTCCACATACGCTTCGACGCCCGCGGGATCGGATTCCTGCGCGCTCCTACGTGGGTCCGGGGACGACCCCTGCACCGATGCCGAAGAGGCGGCCATGAGCACGCCAAGGCCAACGAACACCGGGGCGCCAGGCTGAACCAGACGCGCAAGCAAGGGAGACAAACGAGGAGTCATCCGGAGGTTCTGGTTCCCCTCCCTCAGGGGCAAACAGTGAAGCGAACCGCGTTCGACATGCCGACCGTGGTCATGTCCGGCTGGAACCTGTCGCGATAAAGCCACTGACAGAAGATCGTCTCACCGAGCAACATGCCGTTGGCATTCAGGAAGGCCGCGTCAATCGTGCGTTCGAAGCGTCCGCCGCAGGTCATTCCGGCGGCACCTACCCCACCTGAGCGCGTGGGTTCCAGGAGGCGAGTGAAGGGGCTACCGACGCACAAGGTCCCGCCGTAGAGCGGCACCTGCGCCTCGGCCCGTGCGTAGAGGAAGAGGCCAAACTGGCGGTTGATGACGTCGGTCAGCGTCAGGGTCAACGTGCCCGCCCCGCTGAGCGAGGCCATCCCAACGGGATCGATCGTCGCGACGCATCCCTGGGAGTTGACCTTGCCCGTGCAATACGTCTGCGCGAAGCAGTCGACAACGACAACGGTCAGGGCCGTTTGGCTGGCCAACTGCGCTTCCTTGACCTTCCAGAAGCCCGTGGGCTGGAGTGCGTCAAGGGCATTGGCAAAGCCGTTCGAGATCTCGAGCGAGTAGCTCCCGAGGGCGGCCGGAGCCGTCAAGGACCCCGTCGCCAGGACCGCCTCGGCAC
>CAJXRJ010000446.1 GCA_913058555.1 uncultured bacterium | reverse complement strand
TCTACACACTGCATATCGTCGGCAGCGTCAGATGTGTATAAGAGACAGGGCCCGCCCTGCGCGCTCTCGCTTCGGACGTCGAGATGGTCCTGGCCAAGACAGACCTCGCCATCGCCGCTCGCTACGCCCCCCTCGCGGGTGACGTCGGCAGCCGGCTGTTCCCGGTCATCCAAGACGAACACGCCCGCACCGTGGACGTTCTCCTCGACCTGCTGGAACAGTCCGAGCTGCTCGAGAGCGAACCCACCCTTCAGCGCTCCATCCGCCTGCGCAACCCGTACGTGGACCCCATGAGCTTCATCCAAGCCGACGCCCTCGAACGCTGGCGCGCCGGCGGCCGCGAGGACGAAGCCCTCGAGCGACTCCTCGCTCAAACCGTGCGCGGGATCGCCCGGGGACTGCGCAACACGGGCTGAGCATGGGGCGAGGTCCGCAGCCAAACAATCCAACATTGGCAGTCCTTCCGGGGCCATGCCGGAAGCCGCTAGGTCCCTGTGACTGGAGAGTGGCGCAATGCGTACCCTCCCAACTTGGCCGCCAGTCGGGCGTCACGCGCCGGCGAGCCGCACCTTCTGCCGACGCGCCCGTTCGCGCTGCAGGTCGCGGCGGAGCATCCAAGCACTCGTACCCAGCGCAAAAGTATCAGCGATCAGGCCAGGCACCGAACCAACGCTCGCGTTGTGCAGCATCCAGCAGGGGATCGCGATGAGCAAGAACATCCGAAAGCGCACCGTCGACAGCTGATAGCGACCCAAGCTGATCATCGCGAACCCGACGGCAGCGAATGCGGAAGGTGCACCGGCCCAGGTCATGACGAGCACAAAGGCGATGAGGGGCAGCGTCGCGAGATAGGCCACCCGGAACAGGGGCTTGTCACCCAGGGGAATGGCCAAGAGGCCCTGGGCGAGGCCTAGGCCATTCATGACCGCCCCAGTGACCGCGCCCTCCAACACGTAGTGCAGCGCGAAGAACACCGCCACTCCCGACTGCATCAACAGCATGGAAGTTCGCGTGCGGCAGAGCGGCCAGAGAATGGCGAAGGCCGCGCCGAGCATTCCGATGGCGAACGAAGGCGTCATGTGGGCGGTATTCTGCCCGGGTACTGCGCAGTGACTCGCTACTTTCATGGGAGATCAGGCTGAGCGACTCGGCCGGCCGCCCCTGAGCCCTCCCCCACAAGACCCACGATGGAAGCCACGACGCACGCCTGCATGCTCCTCTTCGTGATGGGAATCCTCGGAGCCGCGGACATCGTCATCTTCCACGTGCGTGCCCATGACCTGCGCCACAGGGAGGAGTCCCGGGCCGAGCTGATCACGCACTTCTTGCGGGGCCCCACCTACGCGGTCCTGTTCTTCCTGCTCCCGAACTTCGCGCTAGATGGCGTTTGGTTCGCTCTGCTGCTCGCGCTCCTCGTTTTCGATGCGCTGATCTCGGCGGTCGACTTCTGGCTCGAGCCGGAGAGTCGCCGAACGGCGGGGGGCTTGCCGCGCGGCGAGAATCTGCTCCACGTCGTGCTCGCCGGACTCTTTGGGGCCCTCGTGGCGGTGATCCTGTTGGACCGCCACGTTCACCTCGACGCGGCGACTTCCATCGCATGGGTGCCCCGGGGCGAAGGCGTTCCGGACCTCCTTCGGCTGGCGCTATCCATCATGTCGCCGATCGTGCTCGCGACCGGGCTTCTCGACCTCAAGGCCGTCCTTCGGCTTGGGCGGCAACGGGCGTGAGCGTCGACCCGGTCGCCGCGAGCCTGTATCCGCTCCTTGACCCGGAGTGGGAGGCCAAGACCCGTCGCGCGGGACGGCTGGTGCTGATCCCCTTCATTGGCTGGCCGATGGTCCTCGGCTACCGCAAAGCTCTGATCGAACACTTCCACTGGCCGGCGGTCAGCGCTATGCCCGAGTGGCATGGGCGGCACTGGGAACACTGCGCCCACGGCTTCCGCGCCATCGGTGTCATCCAGGTGTACCTCGCCCCCCTGTGGATCGCCCTCTGGATGATCGCGCAGTCCGGCGGTTACGTACCGGGCACCGGCACGTGGATTGGCTGCGCCGCCTGCCTCCTCTTTCTCAAGCTCACCAACATCGCGTTTCCCGTCGCCGTGACGGCGCTTTCCCTTCCCATCGGCGAAGGCCCGTACGTCGGGCGCGCAGAAGCCCTCGTCCTCATGGCGACCTTCCACGCCGTGATCTTCCTGGTCCCGGCGGGCTTCCTACGTGTTGCCGCAACGGGACGGTTTCGATCCGCCTTTGACCTCGGCCGCACCGTGCCCTTTGTCATCCGTCGCTGGCGTGATTACCTGAAAGCGTGGTGGCACGCGCTGTTCATGAATGTCCCTCCCCTCCCGCTCTTCCCGTTCGCCCCCTGGGGAGTCTTCTGGGGTTACGTGGCTTCGGTGGCCATCTTCAATCAGCTCCTCCTCGATGAATCATCTGGCGAGGGCAAGGATCGCCCGCGAGCGGAGAGTTGGCTGGTGCGCTCGCTGCACGCCCCTCCGCCCCCCTCCCACGTCCGCATCCTACGGACCCCATGGGTCACCGTGCCGATTCCCCGGCGCAGCTGAGGATCACGGCCCTCGGGAGCCCTGAGCAGCTCATCCGCCTCCCTTGTATTGCCCCAAGCCGCACCTTGGGGTCCTGACCGGAGTGACCGAGTCGATCCACCCGATCGAGTTGGCCTCACCAAACAAGCGCGCCCCCACCAGCATTAGCTGGGTGGCTGGGATTGCTCAAGCTCCTGAATGCGCTGCCTGAGCCGACGGTTCTCCTCCTGGAGATCGACTGCGTGCGAGGTCAGGCCGGCGCTGGGGGCGTCCCTCAAGGCGGCGGCTGGATCACGGCGGATCACGCGATCTTCGGTGATGTAGACACCGCTCAACATCGACGTCTTCAAATACGCCTCATGCTCGTCGCCGTGGGCGTCGGCGTAGCGAACCTTGTAGATGCGGGAGCCCTTGGTTCCAAACCACCCGGGCCCGAACGGATCCCAGTGCCTCTCGCGCAAGGTCCACCCTTGGCTCTTCGCGTACTGCTGAATCCGATCACCATCGAACGCGCCAGCCAGAAGGCGAAGCGTCAGGATGAGGCCAATGATCCCGGTGAGAGCGAGGAGAGGTTCCATGGTGCACGGTACCGAGGGCGCGGCGCTTTATTCACGCCGGCCCCCGGGTGACCCGGCAGGAGTTCCGGCCAAGGTCCGACCACACCGCCGCGGCGCGGAGGGGGTCGAACCGATGGCGCGGACTTCCGTGACGCAGCACTAGCTCAGGGGCGAATCCGCGTCATCATGCGCGGGAACGGGGAGACCTCGCGGATGTGCTCGACACCGGTGAGCCAGCGGACGAGGCGCTCGAGGCCGAGACCAAAGCCGCCGTGGGGCACGGAGCCGAAACGGCGCAGGTCGAGGTACCACTGGAACTCCTCCATGGGGAGTTCGTGCTTCGCGATCGAAGCGAGCAACACGTCGAGGTCTTCTTCGCGCTGGCTACCGCCCACGAGCTCTCCGGCACCTTCCGGGCCGATGATGTCCATGGCCAGAACCCGGGTGGGGTCCTCGGGCGCTTCCTTCATGTAGAAGGCTTTGACGTCCTTCGGGTAGTGCGTGATGACGAGGGGCTGGTCGTGCTGGGCCGCCAGGAACTCCTCGTCCATGGCGCCGAAGTCGTCGCCTTCGACGAACGTCGACTCAGGGTTCGCAAGCAGCAGCTTGGACGCGTCGTCGTAGGTGATACGCGGGAATCCGCCGGTGACTTTCTCGAGCTTCGAGATGTCACGCTCGAGCACATCGAGCTCCGTGCGGCGCCGCTCGAGCACCTCCCCCACGACCGAGACCATCATGTCTTCGGCCAACTGAATGACGTCCTCGAGGGTGCCGAAGGCGATCTCCGGCTCCAGCATCCAGAACTCGGTCAGGTGGCGGCGGGTCTTGCTCTTCTCAGCGCGGAACGTCGGGCCGAAGGTGTAGACCTTGCCGAAGGCCATCGCCGACGCTTCGGCGTAGAGCTGGCCCGACTGGGTCAGGTAGGCCTTCTCATCGAAGTAGTCGACCTCGAACAATGTGCTCGTGCCCTCGCACGCCGACGGCGTGAAGATCGGGGAGTCGATGCACACGTAGCCGCGCTCGTCAAAGAAGCGGCGCAGGGCGAACATGATCGCGCTGCGGACGCGCAAGATCGCCCACTGGCGGCGCGAACGCAGCCAAAGGTGCCGGCGCGAGAGCAGGAAGTCTGTGCCATGCTCCTTGGGCGTGATCGGGAAGTCCGTCGTCGACTGCAGCACGCGGCCGCTAGCCACGGCAAT
This sequence comes from uncultured bacterium, assembly GCA_913058555.1. Classification (GTDB taxonomy): domain Bacteria; phylum Planctomycetota; class UBA1135; order UBA1135; genus Saltatorellus. The sequence continues at coordinate 2,094 of CAJXRJ010000446.1, read as the reverse complement.
CTCGAATCCGCCGGGGGCGCGATCGTCAGCGCGAACTTCGCCCTGGAGGATGAGGCTCGACTCTTGGCTGGCGCCGCCGATCTCGTCGAAGAGCTCGTCCCCGACAGCGTTCTTCTTCAGCACGCACTGCACGTAGCCGGTGCCGTCACGGAGCGTGACGAAGTGCAGCTTGCCCTTCGACGTGCGATTGTGGACCCATCCCCGCAACTCGACGGTTTGACCGGCGTACTGGTCGAGGGTTTCAATCGTGGCAACGGGGGGCGTCGTAGCAGACATGGTGTTGGTGTGGGTTCCTGTTGGAAGAAGAAGGGATAAGTGAGCTTCTACGGAAAGATCTGATGGCTGGGGCGCAGCTGGACGTCGACCACCTGGCCCTCGTCCAGGAGCACGCGCCCCTTGAATATGGCGCCGCCGCGCTTCGCCTCTACCGTCAATTCGCCGGCGCGTAGCAGGTCGGCGTCGATCTCGGACGGCGGTGTGATGATCTCGACTTGGGTGTATCCCTGGGCGCTCAGGTTGGCGCGGGCCCCTTGGATCGCCATGGACGCGGGGGAAGTTCCAGCCCCCGGCATAGGCTCTGGTCCGGGGGGCATGGAAAAGGACTCCCGCGGCAAATGCACCAGGGCCGCTGCCAGCGACTCCACCTGGCCCGCCAGGCGAGCCGATTGAGCCTCCGCGGAGCTGTGGAACGACGCCAGCGCCTCCGTGAGCCCCTTCATGGCCTCCAACGCCTCTGGATCCGAGTGCATCAAGGGCATATCCGCCCCCGACCGAACGGCGTCCGGGGCCGGCGCTGACCGCTCCTCGATGGCGGCCCGCAGCTCCCCCAGCCGCTCCTCCATGCGCTCGTTCCCCGACTCTATCGAAGTGCGGAGCTGGCCCACCGCGGCCAGGAGAGCTTCGGCTTGCTCCCCATCCGCCCCTGGATGAGGGGCAGAATCGAGACCGTCGGTCTCCTTCCTCCGCAGGGCAAACTCCCTCCGGAGCTGCTCCTGGAGGCTGCCAAGTTTCCCCACCGCCAGGAATGCGGCCGTGGCCAGGGCCGCCAAGAGCGCGACCCCGAGGCAGATCATGAGGATCTCGAAGGCGCTGCCCGGGGGCGCCTTCAGCGCATCAAAAGGCAGCGGCGCGTCCACGAAGGGCGATCCGTTGTCAGGCCCCTGGGGCAGGCTCAGGCGGGCCAATCCCGGGACGAGGAGAACGTAGAGAGAGAATTGCATAGCAGGAGATCGGGCGGCGCGACAGGCGGCGCGGCCCGCCGTCGGGAACGATACCAGAGGAAGGCCCCGGCCCGTCGTTGGTGGCGGACGTTCCCGATGCCTACGATAGGGCGATGATCCGGATCATCGCCGTCGTCATCTTCGCTGGGCTTGCCGCCGGCCTCTTCCTATCCCCCGGGGTCAGCCCCGCGCGCCTCGCCACGAAGCAGGTCGCCGACCTTCTTGAGGCGGAAGAGCCCGTCGAGGACATGGCGGGCAATCCCGTAGTCGACGAGAAGGGCCAACCAAGGACTCGGGCGCTCTGGGAGGAGATCTTGGGCAGCAAGGCTGTCCAGACCGAAACGGACGAGAACGGCGAGGAGGTGCGCTTCCTCCGCATGGGCGGAGTGGGGTTCAACGCCCACCCCGACCTCCTCCAGGATGGCGAAAAGGCAGACCCCCTCTGGCCCGGCGAGACCGGCAAGGGCATCGTCCGGCGCCTGCGGTCGATCGTGGCGGAGAAGGACCTGGACATCCGGATCGACCCGTTCAAGAAGCCGGACAAAGGCGGCATCAACGCCAAGGCGACCCTGCGCGACGGGAACCTGCAGCTCCGGGTCCACTTCGGGGATGTGGTCCTGGCCAGCCGCACGGACGACTCCTGGCGCCCGGTGTCGCAGAAGTCACTTCTGCCCCCCCTGGTCGCGATCTTCTTGGCGATCCTCCTACGCCGGCCCGTCGTGGCGCTCTTCTCCGGCGTGTGGGTCGGAGCGCTGCTCATGCGCGTGGGCGGGGGCGACGCATGGGTCGGGGCCCTGGGCACATCCTTCAAGGACGTGTTCGCGGCTGTCTCTTATACACATCTCCGAGCCCACGAGACTAGGCATGATCTCGT
>CAJXRJ010000445.1 GCA_913058555.1 uncultured bacterium | reverse complement strand
CGCGGGTATCGGGAATCTCCGAGATCATGCCGAGGGTCAGGTCCCGGTAACGGGGTTCCCCGGCCCCGGGACCCGCGAAGGACACGACGACCCACGCCGATCGCAGGTCGTGCATGACGTTGCGCGTGCCATCGATGGGGTCGAGGGCGATGCGCGGGCCCCCGTGGTCAAAACCATCGATCGGCGCCGGCTCGCCCCCCTCTGGGCTGGGCCCGTAGTGGCGCCATCCCGCGTCCTCCGTCATCAATGACAGGGGTCCTTCCTGGGCCATCCGGTGGAGCCACTGCTCCACCGCCCGCTCCGCGACCCCGTCGAGGGCAAAAGTGACGTCGCCGGCGCCCACGCCCACCTCGTCGGCTACGTCGCCCCGGGATGACCGGCCCGCCGTCACCTCTAGAAGGGCGCGCCGGACCTCGCCGCGAATGGATGCGCACAGGTCCGAAAGCCTGGGTCGCCAGGCCTCGAGAGCTGCCCCGTGATCGAGGTGGAGGGGGTCTTGGGACCCGGCCGAGTGGCTCGGTGGGGGGCCGTTGGCCCCGGCGGACGGACTGCTCATGACCCCATCCTATGGCAGCGATGCCCCCGGCGATGGCCGCTTCGGCTTGTGCGAGATCCCGCGCGGTCTACACTCCGTCTTCCCTTCGGGCCTACTCCCCACAGATCCGAGCCGCAGATCCACCGCGCCGGGCGAGCGAACCTCGCCATCAAGGCGCCCCGAGACTCCTCCACCCATGTCTGAAGTCCACGACGTCATCATCGTCGGTTCCGGCCCCGCCGGTTACACCGCTGCCATCTACGCCGCCCGCGCCAACCTGAAGCCCGTGCTCTTCCAGGGCATGCAGCCCGGCGGTCAGTTGACGATCACGACGGACGTCGAGAACTTCCCGGGCTACCCGAAAGGGATCATGGGCCCGGAGATGATGGAGGAGTTCAAGGAGCAAGCGGAGCGCTTCGGCACCGAGATCAAGTTCGAGGAGATCAACGAATTCGACTTCTCGAAGCGGCCGTTCACCCTCAAAAGCGACTTCGGTGAGTTCAAGGCCAACGCCGTGATCCTCTCCACCGGCGCCTCCGCTCGCCTGCTTGGCCTCGAGAACGAGTCGAAGCTCATGGGCCACGGCGTATCGGCCTGCGCGACCTGCGATGGCGCGTTTTTCCCCGACAAGGAAGTCCTCGTCATCGGCGGCGGCGACTCTGCGATGGAGGAAGCGAACTACCTCACGCGCTTCGCGTCCAAGGTCACCATCGTCCACCGCCGCGAGGAATTCCGCGCGTCGAACATCATGGTGGACCGCGCCAAGGCGAACCCGAAGATCGCCTGGGAGCTGAACAAGGGGCTCGATGACATCCTCGCGGGTGACGACGGCAAGGTCCGCGCCGTCATGCTCAAGGACACGAAGACGGGCGAAGTCTCCGAGCTCGCTACGGACGGCGTCTTCATCGCGATCGGCCACGTGCCGAACTCGCACTACTTCAAGGACCAGCTGGAGACGGACGAGAATGGCTACGTCGTCGTCAACAACGGGACGCACACGTCCGTCGAGGGTGTGTTTGCGTGCGGCGACCTGATGGACCATGTCTATCGCCAAGCCATCACCGCGGCCGGCACCGGCTGCATGGCGGCGATCGACGCCGAGCGTTGGCTCGAAGAGCAAAGCCACGCGGTCCCCGCCGAGACCCAGGCCTGATGGAATTCGAGGGTCGGCACGCGGCGGTGACCGGCGCGGGAACGGGCATTGGCCGCGCCATCGCCCTGCGTCTCGCGTCGGAGGGCGCCCAGGTGAGCTTGATCGGCCGCCGCGGGGCGCCGCTGCGCGAGACCGCCGCCCTTGCCGCAATAGAGGGGGCGCCCCTGGGCATCTTCCCAGGGGACGTCTGCGACGCCGCGAGCATCGCCGGCGCCCTTGGGGCGGCGGTGGATGGGGTCGGTCCCCTCGATATCCTGGTGGCGAATGCCGGCATCGGCGGCGCCAACGGGCCCGGCTTCCAAGCCGACGGCGACCCCGATCGGTTCGGGGAACTGGTGCAAACAAACCTCTCGGGCACCTACCACACGTTCCGGGCCGCCATCCCTCTGCTGCGACCTGCAGATTCAGGCCAAGGTGCGCCGCACCTGGTGGCGATCTCCTCGATCCTCGCTCGGATCGGCGTCGCGGGCTATTCCGGGTACTGCGCGTCCAAGGCCGGAATCACCGGTTTGGTGCGCGCCATGGCCATGGAATTGGCACCTAAGGCCATTCAGGTCAATGCCGTAGCACCGGGATGGGTGGACACGGACATGGCCCAGGAGGGCATCGACGGCATGGCGACAGGCCTTGGGATTAGCTCCAAAGAGGCCCTGGCGCTGGCCATGCAGGATGTGCCCCTGGGTCGCATGGGCCGGCCGGAGGAGATCGCTGGGCTCGTCAAATGGCTCGTTTCGGCCGATGCCAGGGGCGTGACGGGGCAGACCCTCGACATGAATGGCGGCGCCTACATGATCTGAGCGTCAGCTCCTTCTGGGGGGAGTGCGCGATATGAGCGCTGATTGAGCCCAGTTGCCGATTGGAGGCCTTCGGCGATTGAACCCAGTCGCCGTGCGTGAATCGGCCCCCTGGGATCTCTATAGTCCGCCAATGCGCGTCGCACTGGTCACAGCTACGTTCCGAGCTCGAGCGCCCTTCGATCTCGGTTCCCACGTCCGATCCTTAGCCCCTGCCCTGGCACGGGCAGGCGCCGAGGTAGAGGTCTTCACTTCCGTCGGTGGAGATTCCGGCCTCGCCCCCTTCGCCCAACGGCGTGTCGAGGTCCTCGACCACGTGAGCGGCGTGGGGTTTGGGGTCACAGCATGTGCCATGCATGGGGCGCAGGACACGGAATCGGCCAGCTCCGACTTCCACTCCAAATCGACGCCAGCGTCCGCGGAGGCCCCTTCGGATCACCCGCCCGGCGTCTCCGATGGGATCGAAGCCCGCGTGGCCGAGGAATTCGGGGCCTTCCTCGACCGGGAGCGGCCCCAGGTCGTCCACTTCGAGAGCCTGGACGTCTTCGGAACGCAGCTTGTGCGGGAGGCCAAAGCCCGTGGCATTCGCAGCGTGTACTGCGCCAGTGACACCTGGCCCGCCCACGACTCGCCCCAGTTGCTCCTACCAGACCTCGTCCCCTTCGAGCTCGGCGACGGCGAAGCCGAAGCCCGCGGGCACTTGGCCGTGGAGGAGTTCGGCCGTGAGGCCATCGAGGCGGGCACCCTGGACACCGTCCAAGCGGCCCGTCTCAAGCATCTCCTGCACGAACCGCTCACCTCCCTTGAGGACGTGGCGCGCCTGCGGGAGGCCGCCGAGTCCGTCGAGCTCCGCCGGGCAGCCAAGCGAATCTCCCTGTCAGCGGTGGACCGCCGGTTCGCGACGACGCGGCTCCTGGCAAAGAACCTGTCGGCTTCGGTGGGCCGGGCTTTCACCTTCCGCGCCACGGGCCTCGACACGGGGCTCTTCCAGGCTCCCGAGAATCGCATCGAGCCCGCGGCGGCTCTGCGCTTCGTCTACTTCGGCACGACTGCCATCGACACGGGCATTGATGTCCTGCTCGAAGCCTTCGGTACCCTGCGCCGCGAAGGGGCGCCGAGTGGCGATCCGGCGACCGGAGCGGAGGCCGGCGCCGAGGCTTCGAAGGAGCCACAGCTCGTCTTGATGCTCGAGTGCCAAGACGCCGCGCGCGACGCGGAGATTGCCTCGCGGGCCCAAGAGCTGCGCATCGAAACACGCTGGACCCGCGGGCCCTCCGATGTTGTGGGGGGGCTCAACTTCTCGGACATCGTCATCGTGCCCACGCTTTGGGGCGAAGTCAGTCCAGCAGCCTGCCGCGTGGCCTTTGCCACGGGCCATCCCGTCTTGGCCTCACGGACGCCCGGCATTGCGGAGGTGGCTCCGTCCATGGCTGCCATGCTCGTGACGCCTGGGGATGCGGACGCCCTGGCGGAAGCCATCCAGAAGCTCAGTTCAGGCGAGGCGGAACTCGATTCCATGGTGGCGGGCGCCTTTGAATCCGCCCGCTCGACCAAGTCGATCGAAGACGAAGCGCGCGAGTGGCTCGACACCTACGAGCAGCTTCTTACGGCCCAGGCGCCGGTGATGAACCTGACGGCCGTGTCCGCGAAGGACGCGCTGACAGAAACCCGCGAGCTCTTGACCGAGCTCCACGGCCTATCGATGACGGAGCTCTTTGCCCGTGCCCAAGAGGGCGTCGGCAAACTGCGCCGCGCCTTCGGCCTCGCGGACACCGATGCCGAGTTGTTGGCCCGGGTCGTGGCCCGCGGCGGCCAGGAGCGCGACCGGGCCGCCGGTGAGCGGCGACTGCGCCGCGAGCTCGAGGTCAGCCTCAACGAGCTGCGCGCCGCGCGCGAGCGGATGGAGCTCGAAGAGGCCGCCCGCGCTCGCCGGGTGGCGGATCTCCACGGGGTGCTGGGTCAGTACGAGAAGGAGGTCCTCTCCCGCAAGGAGGACGCAAGTCGCGCCGTGGAAGCCGCGGTGGCGCAGGCCCACGAGGAGGCCGTGGCGGCCGCGAGTCGCCTCGTGGAGGAGGCCCAGGGGGATGCCCAGCGCGAGGTGCAAGCCGCCAACGAGCGAGCGGAGGCCTCCGCCCGCAAGGCCCAGGAGGACGCCGAAGCAGCGATGCGCGAGGCGGAAGCTGCCGCGCAGGAGGCCACGTCCAAGGCGCTGGCCGCGGCCGAGCAGGCTGCCTCTGAGGCCCGTGCCGCCGCCGAGTCCGCCGAAGCTGACGCCCAGCAGAAGGTCGCGGCGGCAGCGGCCGACGCCTCCAAGGCCCAAGACGAGGCCGTCGCGGCCCAGAAAGAGCTGGGCGTGAAAGCGGCCGCCCTGAAGGCCAGTCAAGAGGCGCTTCAGGGGCTCGAGACGCGGGCGAAGGAGCTCGAGGAAGAGCGCGCCCAGGCGGCCGCGGAATCCGACGCGGCGCGGGAGCAGCTCCAGGCCCTCGAGGAAGAGATCCAGTCGGCTCGCAGTGCGATCGACGAGACGGAAGAGGAGCGGGCGCGCATGGCCAAGACCCTCGAAGAGCGCGACTCGATGGTGCGCGACCTCCGTCAGTCCCTCGGCGCCGAATCCGAGTCCGAAAGCGAGGGGGCTTCCGATCTTCGCGGCGAACTCAGCAGCATCGAAGCGTTCTGCGTGAGGCTAGAGCGCGATACAGAGGAGCTCAAGCGGCACGACGCCTGGATGCAGGAGCAGACCTCGCGCCTGGTGGCAACGCTTGTGCCCGCCACTGACACGGAGGCCTCGCAGGCGGATCCCAAGGAGGGGCTTGAGCGCGGCCTCGCGGTGCTCGAGCGGCTCCGCTCGGAGCTCGATTGGCGAAGGACCGAAATGGCCTCGGCGCGGGAGGCGAGCGAATCCGTCCGCGTGAAGCTCCTGGCAGGCCCCCTGGCGGCGCGTGTGCGGGGATGGGGAACCGTCGATCCCAGCCGCTGGGCGCCCGTTCCCGTGGACCGCACCGAAGCGCCCGCCTCGGCGGATTCCACCCCCAAGGGTCAAGAAGCCGGCGAGAGCGACGTCCGCGAGCCAGAGTCACCTCTGCCCCGTACGGAAGACGTCGACGATTCCGAAGTCCAAGATCACGAGCAGTCCGAGGCGTCCGCATCATGAGCGAAGTCAACAACTCCACCGTCTCGATCGTCGTTCCGACGCTCGGGGACATCGAGCGCCTGCGCGTTTCCCTGCCGTCCCTCGTGCGCGCCCTCGAGGCGCGGGGGTTTGAGCCCGACGAGATCGTGGTCGTGGACGACTCCGGTGCTGAGCGTGCGTCGACCTCCGTTCCGGAAGTCTTGGGCAGCCTCGACGGAAGTCGCAAGCGCTCGGTGCACGTCGTGGCCACCAAAGGGCGCGCGGGTTTTGCCGGTGCCGTGCTTAGGGGGGCTCAGCGCGCCCGCGGGTCGCTGCTTTTCATCTGCCAGGACGACGTCGAATTGACGGAGGGTGCCCTAAAGGCGCTCACGGGGGCCATGCGGGACGAAGAGGTCTTCGCCGCCGGCCCGATGATCGTGCGGTCTGTCGATCGAGAGAACGACGAAGAGTATGTGACGCCGCACCTGCGCCTCTCCGACGACCGATTGGAGGTCCGCGAAGCCACCACTCCGGGCCCTGCCCCGGACGTTGAGCGCGCGAGCTTCGTGCCCGCGACCGCGCTCATGGTGCGCCGTGAGACCTTCCTGGAGCTGGGCGGCTTCGATCCGCTCTTCGCCCCCTTTAGCTGGGATGACGTGGACCTTGGCATCTCGGCCCGGCGCCGGGGGCTTGGGGTTTTGCGAGTGGGGGACGCCCGGGTCATTCATCACACCGACCTTCCGTCCATCTGGACCGAAGTCGAAGGCGAAGTCTGTCTCTTATACACATCTGACGCTGCCGACGATATGCAGTGTGTAG
>CAJXRJ010000444.1 GCA_913058555.1 uncultured bacterium | reverse complement strand
GCGGCTGGACGACTATCAGATGTGCCGCTGGCACCCACACGTTCGCCCTATTGCCCAAAGGCGGCGTTGGCGAACGAAAGACGCTGAGGGTCCATTGGCCGCTCCCTGGTGGAGTCACTGTGATCGACTTCCCCTAGGGGTCTGGGCCACATTCCACGTTCGCCTTGGCAATGGTCAGGCGCGCATTCACTCGAAACGCTTCAACCCTAAGACGACCAACACAGATGAAGATCATTCACGCCGCCCCCCTCGCCCCCCTCGCCGCCCTGCTCGCGTGCACGCTCTTGGGCCCATTGAATGCACAGGACCGGCGAACTCGCGCGACGCAGATTGTTGTCCCACCCAAACCTGCGAGCGACCGCGGTGTACCTCCGGCTCCGGGACTGAATCGCTCCGAATTCGATAGACGCAACGCTGACGACTTTCGAACGCTCGAGGCCGCGATGGAGTGCCTCTCCATGAACGGCTATGAGGAAGAGGCAAGCGGGCTCAGGAGAGTCCTGCAAGAGATGAGCGCGAAGAGCCCCGCCCCGCGACCTGGAGAATTCGCTGTGAAGCGTAGGGTCGGACTCGAAGTTCGCGGCACCCGAGACGTCGACGAACCGCGCATGGCGGGCGTCCGTGCGCTCCGAGGGATTGGCTACGTGGGGGCGGAGTCCCGGCCCAGGACGACGGACCTCACCTACATCGAGGGACGCGTCCCGGTCCTGAAGCTGGCGCGTGACGCCTACTCCATTCGAGGAACCTCGCTCGACTCAGAGGCGCGGCGTTCGGCCATGGCGTGGATGACATGGATGTACACCATGGGCAAGAACCGCGTCACTGAAACGCAGACGGAGCTGCCCCCGGTGTCGGGACCGGTGTCCATGGACATCTTGATCGAGCGCATCGCCAGCGCGGGTGACCTCTACGAGCGCGTGGGCGACCGCAAGAGCGCGAAGCGCTGCCGTGACCTTGCTGAATACTACGAGTTGCGTGGGAAGGGCTTGGCGATCGACAACTCGGCCACTCGTCCACCGTCCGTCGCGGTCGAAGTCGAGCCGAGCGAGCCAGTGGCCGATGATGCCCAGGCATCGCGCATTCAGAGCCTAGAGCTACGCATCCGCAAGATCGAGATACAGCTTCAGTCGATTAGGGAGGCGCTGTCCCCAGCCCGTCGATCTGGCCGGTGAAGGGTACCGAGCCAGGATCAAGTTTTAGTTTTTGGTCCGCTCGGGCTAGCGACGGGAACGCTGATTCAACGCCGAAAAATTGACCCTGGCTCGGTACTTGGGACCTTGGCGGGGCACCCCTACTTCTCCTCGGATTCCCCATCCTCTTTTTCGGGAGGGGGCTGGTAGTGATTCGTCGCGGGGCCGCTTCCCGCGCTCGCCGGAATCGAGGCTCCGCGCTCGCGGAGAGCGACGATGTTCGGTGAGTCGGTGGCATACCGGAGGGCACGGAAGATGGCCGTAGGGTACTTCTTCATGAAACTGTCGAGCTCCTCTCCTACGGGATAGAACGGGCTCTTCCAGTCCCAGACGACCTCGCCGCCCTTCGTGATCTCGATAACGTGTCCCTGGGGCCCCGCGCAGATCAGGGTGTTCCCGTTCGGAAGGCGCTGGACACCGGAGATGAAGCGCGCGAAGAAGCCCTCACGTTCCTCCGCAGGCCAGCTCCAGGCGGGGGCCCACGGTCTCCAGGGCTCGCCCTCCGCCCGCGGGTACCGCCCGTTCTCGTCACGGGGAGCCCACCACTCGTCGACGGAAGTCCACTTGCGGGGTCGCGCCCCGTTGTTAAACACGAGCAGGTTTCCCGCGCCCAGGTGCCCCTCGGGGATCCATTGGATGTCGTGTTGGCCGAAGAGGCTCCGGTTCTCCCAGTCGCCCATCCCGTAGGCGTATGGGTTGCCCCATCGGTAGAGCAGGTCGCCCTTGGGTCCTTCCGCCTCCTCCCGTGTGATTCCGTGGTCGATGATCCAGATCTCGTCGAAGCGTCGAACGCTGATGGCGATCTGATCGAGCTCGGCGTTGTAGGCGACGGCGTTGGTGTGCATCCAGTCCGCGTCCTTCACGCGGGCCTTGCGTGCGGCGTCCTCAGGGTCTTCCTTCTTCTCTTCTTCTTCCGCCGCGTCATCGTCGCCTTTGGGGGCGTCATCATCGTCGCTCGCGTCCGCGGCTCCGTAGCCGAGGGCGGCGATGTCGGCAGCGATCTCCTTCTTCTCCTCCTCGTCGGGCGGATCCGGATCGCGGTCTCCATTAATGTCGATGCGCTCGGGGCGGGCGCTCGGCTCGCCGTAGCCGGCCAGGGACTCGTCGTGGTTCTGGATCAGATGGTCGAGGGAATGCCAGGACCAGACGATCTCGCCGCCCACAGGCCGGGTTGGCGCGACCTCGTAGATCGCACCTGCCCAGAACTCCTCGCCCTTGAGAAGCTCGGGATCGCGCCCCGCGGCAAGGGCGACCTCGCGGGTCGTGCGATCCCAGGCGATGAAGAGGAGGTTGCCGTTGGGGAGCTCCTCGATGTCGTGGTGATTGAGGCCGCTCTCACTGTCCCACTGGAAGTCCCAGAGGATCGAGCCGTCCCAGTCGATCTCCTGGATCCGCCCGCCGTGGCCTCCAGCGTCCTGGAAAATCGGATGGTCGACGGCCCGCTGGCTCTTCAGCAGCGTCCCGCGCTTCGTCAGGTAGCAGACCTCGCCGGTCTTGTACTCCGACGGCCAGGTGTGCACGGCCTCGCCCGCCATGTTGGCCAGGTACACCGTCCGGTCCTCGAGCGGCGCAACGAGGGTGAACCCAGGCCAGGGGGCGTCGGCCTCGAAGCCCGCGCGGGCGGGAGGGTTGACGAGCGGCGCGGTCGCCTCCGAGTCTCCTGAGCAGGCGCCAAGGAGGAGTAGAGGGATGTACTGGAGGGCTCGGCGGAAGGCGGAATGCATGGGGTCGAGAGTACGCAGTCGGGGTACCGAGCCAGGATCAATTTTTTTGCCTTTGAAGGACCTTGGCGGCGGTGAGGGTTAGGCCTCCGATCCGAGCCGTCGGCAGGTTGAGAGCCGTGGCGGAAGGGCAAGTTGGTTTGCTTGGGTGCAACCAGTGCGGCATCGCATCGTCTCACTCCCAGGAAGTGGCGATGATGACGAGGCGAAGCAGAAGGGACGTCCCGGGGAGTTGGCATCACGTGATCAACAGGGGGATCGCAAGGCGAACCGTGTTCGAGGGGCGGGAGGACATGAAGTACTTCCAGTCGCGACTTCCAAGGGAGTTTCGGCGAGGTCGGATTGAGGTCCAGGTCTTCTCGTTCGGAGTCCGGCGGGGGAGCTCGCTGCTGCAATGGGTCGCGTTCAGAATGCCTAAGTTCGCTACTTCAATCGAAAGTGGCGCCGTGATGGAGGGGCCAGCGCATGACCAGGCTCTCTCCCATGCCTACAGGCAACACATGGGGAAGCCTCTCAGCGATGACGCATCGCGATGGGTCGAGGCGCGCATCCTGTCCCATCCCAGGTCCAGCAGTCGCCACGACGACATGCTTCTGTCGGCGCCCGAACGCCCCCTGGACTGGATGAGGCGAAAGGCAAGCCTTGCGAACGACGTCCTGGTCGCCCTGTCGATGCAGCCTTTGTCCTTCGCATTGCGTTGTTGAGGGATGTGGCCTGCTGCAGTTGGGAGTCCATTGCTCAGCGAACCGGACGTGCTGCTCCGACCTGCTGGACGGCATACCGAAAGCACCACAGGCGATGGATGGAAGAGCAACCGAGCTACACTTCTGCGGTCGAGTCCATCGCGAAGCAATCAATATCGCGGATGCTACGCGAACCATGAGGCGGCGATAGAAGATGGACAGGGTTCATTCCCTCGAACATTCCAAAGACCAAAAAAAATGATCCTGGCTCGGTACCTACGGCACCGGAGCCCCCAAGTCCCATGGCAGATGCCCCCAACGGAGACCGCGCCGCCCGAACGGTGGTTTGTGCTGACGCGCTCGAGTGGCTCGCTGCGAATCCTCTGCAAGAAGACTGCGCAATCTTGACCTCGCTGCCTGACGCCTCTGAGTTTCGCAAGATGACCTTCGACGAGTGGTTGGCGTGGTTTGATGCGGCAGCGGAAGCGGTGCTTCGGGCGACACCTGGTGACTCCGTGGCTTTGTTCTATCAATCGGACATACGTATTGACGGCCGCTGGATTGACAAGGGATACCTAGTGCAGCGCGCCGCTGAACGCGCTGGCTGCTCTTTGCTGTGGCACCGCATCGTGTGCCGCGCGCCGGCGGGGACATCCACCGGCCGTCGTCCCGGGTATGCCCACCTGCTGTGTTTCTCACGTGCTTTCCAAGCGCCTGAAGCGGACGGCGCCGCCGACGTCGTGCCAGCGATGGGAAGCATGACCTGGTCCCGTGCCACGGGAACTGCGGCGTGCGAGTTCGCGCTGAAGTGGCTGCGCCGGCATACAGAAGCACGGGTCGTAGTGGATCCGTTCTGTGGCCACGGCACGGTGTTGGCGGCCGCCAACAACCTGGGTTTGGCAGCCATAGGCGTCGAGCGCTCGCCAGGGCGTGCCAAGAAGGCCCGCGAGTTGCGGCTGTAGCTCTGGCAGTACTCCTCAGTGCCGTTTAGCCACGGAATGACGGTACGGAGCCAGGGTCGTTTTTTAGGCTATGTGAGAGTGATCGCGCCGCTCGCACTGAGCTGGAATCGTCCATTCCGCACCGGTGGCTATATCCAAAAAAATGATCCTGGCTCGGTACCTTCGGTACCTTGCGAGGGTAGTGAATGGAGTGGAGAGACTAGCTGTTTTCATCGTTGGGCGACGTCAGAATCATCGGAGGGCATTGTCGCGCTCGGGCGTCAGCATAATGCGCGACCTCGCGGAGCATTCCGGCCTCGGAGTGATCTTGGGTGCCGGCCTTGGACGGTTTGCGTCCGAAGACTCCTACTACGGGTCACTGCGGGCCGCATAAGTAGTGGCGCTCAACGGGGAAGCGCGGGCTTCCGGCGGCCGGTGTAGATTGATGGGGCCTCGGTAGTCCCAATATTCGATCCTCATGCTCTCCCGCCTTCGCGCGCTCGCCTCGCTATCTCTTTTCCTCTCGAGCAGTGCAGCGGCGTTGCCTCAAGCCACCGCGCTCGAGGTCAGGTTCCACGTCGTCGCCGGTGCCATAGCGGCGCGGCCCTTCGTGGTGGAGCCTTTTCCCGGAGACGGATTGGTCGTTGTTTACAACACGACCTGGGGAACGGCGCCACAACTCCGCTTGACGGTGGAAAGGCTCGATGGGAATGGCGACCCACTTTGGACGACGACGATTCCGCTCCCTGAAGTCAATGGCCTGGAGTACTTTCCAGTCATCGCTTCCGTTACGCGCAGCGGGTGCACGATCGTGGGATGCAAGCGAGCACACACCGACGATGCTGTGATTGTCTCCCTTGGCGCCGGAGGCACGTTCCAGTGGCAGAAGACCTTGAGCCCATCACATCCGTTCAACGAGCTCTTCTTGGAGGGCCTTGGATCCTCCGCTTCTGGGGATGTTCTTATCGCCACGAGGGAGGCCGAGGTGATCACGTCTAGTGCGACAAAGGTCCACCTTCGCGCCCTTGATGGAACCACTGGTGCCGAACGCTGGCTGCAGGAGTTTCCGTCCAGGGCCGGCGCCAATAGCACGAGCGCTGCCTTCGGTGGCGGACTGTGCTTTGTCGTCCACGAGAGTCAGGTCTTCCTGGATGGGCTGCGCGTTGATTGCGTGGATGAGTCGGGGCAGCATGTCTACACGACCTCGCCCGTTCACATCAGTCACACCATCGACTACCAAGTCATGACTGAGGCGACTCCGACGGGTCACCTGGTGACGGCGCATTGGGAAGGCCCAGGGGGATTCGCGTCCCACGTCGCTCGTCTGGATTCCTCGGGGACCATTCTCTGGCGGTCTGAGGTCGCCACGAGCCAGATCCACCACTTCGGAGGCCTGACGAGCGACGGAGGCATCGTTTTGGCGGACTTCACAACGAACAGCATGCTGACGCGCCTGGACGCTGGCGGCAACGTCCTTTGGACCCGCGGGACTCCTACGCAATTCCGGGTCTGTCAGCGCGTGCGACCCCTCCGGAACGGCCACCTCCTCGCGATCGGCTGGCGCCCCTTCGCATTTTCACCCATGAACCGAGGCCAGGGCTTTGTCGAATACGACACGAACGGAGTTGCCGTCTCCGGGGGCGTCTACGAGAACTACGTTTCGCTTCCGTCCGAATCAGTGATCAACCTAGACGAGCGAGGAGATCTCTGGATGGTGACCGTGGATCAAGATGGCACGACGATTCGCATCGTGCAGTTCGGCATTGGCAATGGGGACGGAAACGTGAGCTGCGCTGCCAGCGTGCCCAACGCAACGGGAGCGACCTCGCGCCTTCGCCTCACCGGGACGAACGCCATCTCCGAGAACACCCTCTCATTCGC
>CAJXRJ010000443.1 GCA_913058555.1 uncultured bacterium | reverse complement strand
CTACACACTGCATATCGTCGGCAGCGTCAGATGTGTATAAGAGACAGACCTTGTTGAGGAGGGAGTGAAGCGGGCACAGCTTGGTGCTGTGGCTCTTGAGGGCAAGGGGGCACGACTCGATCCGCTGGATCGGGTCCACCTGATTGATGACCTCGAGGAGGGTCATCTCTGCGGGGTCCTTGACGAGGCTGTAGCCACCCCCGATGCCCCGCTGCCCAGCGATCAGCCCGCCGCGAACCAGAGGTTGGAAGACCTTCGGCAGATACGATGAGGGCACCTGCGTGGCCGCTGCGATCTGATTCTTCGTCTGGGGTTCGCCCGGATGTTGGGCAAGCCAGACGACCGCCCGGAGGGCGTATTCGGCGGTTTGAGTGAGGGCCATGGGAGGGTCTCCTGTCCGGTCTGGTCTCGTGCGAAGGTCCCCGGGAAGAGCGACGCGGGAATCGTCATCTGGACCTTGAGGTCTGTTTTGTATCGGCAGGGGCGGAGAGGGGAAAGAGATCTCCACCTCTTTTTGTCAGTAGTTAGGCTAAGTCACCTGTTGGTAGTGGGATATGAAGAATGCCCCGCTGCCGGTGGGCAGCGAGGCATTCTGTCCCGATCGAGGTCGACCTGGGGCGATCGGTCACCCCCCCAGGGGGGGCGAGCGATTGAGTGCGTGAGAGGCTACGGGCGGTAGGCGCGGCCCTTTTGAAGGGCTCGCTCGATCTCACTCAGAGCGTCCAATCCGCAGTGGCGGCGAATGACTCGCTCCTCGTCCTTGTATTTGGCGGTTTGGTCCAGGGGCTCGGATCGACCGAGTGTGGAAACGATCTGGGAGAAGGACTTGGACTGGTACTGCTGCAAGTAGCCCATGACCGCCATGGCCTCAGCCTCCTGGAGCTGGCCGTCGTGGCGCCCCTTGGCACCGCCGATCTCGAAGAGGTTGACCGCCAGGCGATCGGCCTTCTTCGCGGCCTTGGAGACCTTGGTTTGGACCGTTCGCATGCTCACGGCCTCTCCGTCGATGATCGCCCGACCCGTGCAGGTTTCTGCGATGGTGCTCGCGATGCCGTCCGCCATCCACTCCGAGAGGAAAGGGGCGTGCAATGTGAGTTCGGCGCGGGCCACGGCCTCCGCGAGGCGTGCGTCCACGGCCCGTCGGTCGCGGAGGCTGCCCTTCTCCACCATAGTGAAGACCTGTCCCCCGAAGCCAAGGGCGTCGGCGGCCTTGCGGGCCGTTGCCTGGTCCTTGGTCTCCGAAGCCCGCAGGATCACGGCCGGCGTCTTCCGAGGGCCGGTGATCGACTCGGTCTCATCGAGGACGCGCTCGATGATGGCCATGCTGCCGCTGAAGTTCTCGAAGCGGCTTTCGTCGGAGAGCACCAAAATGCGCTGGGAAGGATCCAGATCGATCCTGTAGCCGCGCTTCTCGGCGAACGTCCTCCAGCGCTCGATGGAGTCCCGAGCGAGATCGTTCATACCGCGCACCTCGGTCCCTGGCTCAATGACCTGGGTGTCCCAATGGGCGACGGGTGCGCTTCGATGGGCGGTCTTCGATGAGCCGCCCGTTCCTGGATTGGCGGCCGTAGCCGCGCCTTCAGCACCCACTCCAATAATGAGCGTGGTGCTGAGCAATGCCCTCAACAACATGATTCTGGTCCTTAGCTGGGTTGCCCATGCGCAGGCAGCGTGCCGGCGCCCCTCTTGGGCTGGAGGGGAGATCGGAACTAGGACATTGCAATCTGCAGGCATTCCAGTGCGCCCAGGCTGGGGTGACAGAGATGGGACGCATGTGTCACGCTCTTGGACATGGGGGAGCCATACGAGCCAAAGGGAAAGGGCGGTGAAGGTGCCCTGGGGCCGGAACCCGTCTTGGTGAGCGCCTGTTTGCTTGGAAAGCCGTGCACCTACAAGGGCTCGCACAACGGCGACGACGTGCTCCGCGTGCAGCTGGAGGGCGACGGTCTTGTGGCAATCCCGTTCTGCCCCGAGGAGCACGGGGGCCTAGGAACGCCGCGGCCGGCCGCCAACCTCACCGGGAGCGCGGCCCACGTCCTGGACGGTGACGCGAAGATCCTGACCGTGGCCGGGGTGGACGTCACGTCCGAGTTCCATGCGGGCGCCGAAGGGGCGCTAGAGGAGTGCCAGCGCCACGGCATACGGCGGGCGTTCCTCAAGGAGCGGTCGCCGTCCTGCGGCTGCGCCTTGACCCATGTGGACGGCAAGCCCGTGCCCGGGCCCGGGCTGACCGCCGAAGTCCTGACCCGTGCAGGGATCACCTGCACGGGCGTCGAAGGGCGGCGCCGATTGGAATCGGAGTGACGGTCGCGCGGCCCGGTCTACTTGCCGTGGGATTCGATCGCTTCCATGAAGGCGGGCCCAAGGTCCTTGGCCTTCTTCTCTCCGACGCCTTTGATCTTCAGGAACTCAGCTTCCGTGGACGGCTTGTGGGCGGCCATGTGGGCGAGTGAGCGATCGTTGAAGAGAATGTAGGGTGGCACGCTGCGCTCCGCGGCCATGGACTTTCGGAGGGCGCGCAGGGTCTCGAAGAGTGCCTCATCCACATCGAGCGACTCCTCCTGGGCCACGGCCGCCACGGATCCCCCGCGACGCTTCGTGGAGCGCTTGGGAGTATTGGGGAGGAGGAGCGTGACCTCGGCCTCGCCTTTCATCACCTCGGCGCCTGTGGGCGTCAGGTGCAACGTCGGATAGTTGCCGGACGCCACGCCAATGTGATCCATGGCCACAAGTTGGTCGATCCACGCTCGAATCTCGGAGGCGGGGTAGGCCTTCATCAGCCCGTAGGTGGATAACTTGTCGTGTCCCTTGGTGCGAATGCGTTCGGTGTTGGCACCCCGGAGCACGTCGGTCACATGGGCGGCGCCGTAGCGCTGGTCGCAGCGCACGATGCACGAGAGAATCTTCTGGGCAGTGACTTGGCTCTCGGCGACGACTTTCAATTCCCCGAGGCAAACGTCGCAGCTCCCGCAGCCGCCTTCTTTCACGTCGTAGTCGCCGCCGAAGTACTCGACGAGGTACTTGTGTCGGCAGACGCCGCCGTTGGCGAAGCCCCAAAGCTCCCCAAGGCGCTGCAGGGCGCCGTGGAGTTCATCCATGGCGCCGGTCACGCCTTCCGCCTCGGCTTCTTGGGCGCTGCGCTCCATGATGCCTTTCCAGCCCTGGAAATCGGAGCCGCTGTAGAGCAGCAGGCACTCAGACGGCAGGCCGTCGCGCCCGGCACGGCCCGTTTCCTGGCTGTATTGCTCGACGCCCTTGGGGAGGCTCGCGTGGATGACGAAGCGCACGTCCGGGCGGTCAATGCCCATGCCGAACGCCACGGTTGCGACGACCACGTCGATGCCCTCATTCAGGAAGGCCTCTTGAACGCGGTCACGTTCAGGGGTTCCAAGGCCCGCGTGGTAGGGCATGGCGCGCACACCGCGTCTCGCGAGGTCGCGTGCGAGGGATTCGGTGTCCTTGCGGCGGATGCAGTAGATGATGCCCGCCTGGCTCGGGTAGCGCTCCACGAGCTTCATGACCTGCCCCTCGAGATCGAGCCTCGGGAGCACGCGGTAGGTCAGGTTGGGTCGGTCGAAGTCGCCGACCACGCGCAGTGGGTCGATGAGACGAAGCTCAGAGACGATGTCTTCGCGGACGCGTGGCGTGGCCGTTGCCGTGAGTGCGATGATGGGAACGTCTGGTCGCCGTTCGCGCAGGGCACCAAGCTGGCGGTAGTCCGGCCGAAAGTCGTGCCCCCAATGACTGATGCAGTGGGCCTCATCCACTGCGATCGAGGTCAGGCCCGCTCGCTCGGCGTGTTCGATGAAGCCGTCGGCGGCTAGGCGCTCGGGAGAGACAAACAGGATGTCCAGTTCGCGCCGATCCATCGCGCGGCGCACGGCGGTGCGTTCGTCGGGGTCGAGGGCGCTCGTAAGCATGCCAGCGCGCACGCCGTTCGCCAGGAGCCCGTCGAGTTGATCCTTCATCAGAGCGATCAGCGGGCTGACCACGAGCGTCAGCCCCGGCCGGACGAGGGCGGGGGCCTGGTAGCAAAGGCTCTTGCCGCCGCCGGTGGGCATGATCACAAGCACGTCCCGGGCGAGGAGCGAGCCGCGCATGGCCTCTTCCTGGCAGTCCCGAAGTCCGTTGAAGCCCCACGTGGATGCCACGGCTTCCATGAGGTCGGCCATCGTGGCATCGATATCAGGGACCGGGCCCGGGACGGCGGGGGGTCCAGCGTCCATCGCTGGCCCCCCGGGGGCAAGGCGATCAGCGCCCGGGGCAAACCAGCCGCCGTCATCGCTCGCCTGGTAGCGTCGCGGCTCCCCCGATGCCTCGGGTTGGACGACATCCAGAGTGTCAAATCCCCCGTTCGAGTCCTGGAAGAGCCCCGCCAATTCATCGGCGCTGGGCTCTTTGACCTCTTCGTTTTCGTATCCGCTCATTTCATCCCCTCCATTCGTTAGGGACGATCCCATCGTCCAATGGTTGCGGTTCAAGTGATTCCTCTGAGAAGTCGGGCCTTGAGGCTTCCCCGGGAGCCTCTTGCCGGGGATATCCTGGCTCCCATGGGTCGATTCCTGCCGCTCTTGTTCCTTCTGATGCCCGTCCTCTTTGGTGGAAGTCCTCTCCTGGGGTCGATCCAGGACCCAGGGGGCTTGCCGCCAGACCTTGACGCGGGCACGCCGCCCGCGACCGGGCTCAACATCCTCTGGTTGAGCGTGGAAGACATGAGCCCCTGGATCGGGCCCTATGGCGACCGGACCGTCCCCACGCCCCATCTGGACGCCCTGGCAGCCCAATCGATCCGCTACGACAACGCCTTTGCGGACTCGCCGGTCTGTGCTCCGGCGCGCACCGCCCTGATCACGGGCATGTATCCCACACGCATCGGGGCCATGCATATGCGGACCCGGTCCCAGTCGAAGTCCGCGGCGCCGGGGAGCTATGGGGACTTGCCCCTCTACGAAGCGGTCCCCCCGCCCTTCGTCCGGTGCTTCCCTGAGCATCTTCGCAGCCAAGCGGGTTACCGAACGACCAACCGCTCCAAGACGGACTACCAGTTCAAGGCTCCCCTCGGGGTGTGGGACGATTCGTCACGGCGGGCGGACTATCGCGTCCACGCGGACGGCCAGCCCTTCTTTGGCGTGATCAATCACGGTGGGACGCACGAGAGCCAAGCCTTCCCGGAGTCGAAGCGGCGTGACAAGGCGGTGTCGCCGGACGAGGTCCCGATCCCGCCGATCTACCCCGACACGCCGGCCGTGCGCGATGCCATGGCGCGTACTTACAACAACATCGCGGCCATGGACCGTTGGGTAGGGGAACGGCTGCGGGAGCTCGAGGAGTCGGGGGAAGCGGAGAGGACCGTGGTGTTCTTCTTCTCCGATCACGGCGTCGGCTTGCCGAGGGGCAAACGCTCCGTCTACGGCACAGGGACCCGAATTCCGCTCCTGATTCGTTTGCCACCTGGGCATTCTCCGGATGGCCTGCCACCGGGGTCGAGCACGGATCGCATCGTCAGCTTCATCGACTTCGGTCCAACGGTTCTGAGCCTTGCGGGGGTCGAACCGGATGATCGACTCGACGGACGCGCCTTCCTCGGTCCTTTCGCAGGTGCCCCCCGTCAGTTCGCCTTCTTCCACGCGGATCGATTCGACTCCGCCAAGGATCGCACACGCGCCGCGACCGACGGCCGGCGGCTCGTGGTGCGAAACTTCCTCCCCGAGGTTCCGCACCTCATTGCGAACGGATACCGCGAGCGCATCCCCATGACCGCTGACCTCTACGCCCTGCGCGACGGCGGCAGCCGGGCCCACCTGCGGACCCCCGCCCAATGGCAGACGGGCTCGACCCGGCGACCCACCGTCGAGTGGTACGACAACAGCGATGACCCTTGGGAAGTACAAAACCTCGCCAGTGCCCGCCTCGAGCCCTTGGAGACCGACAAGTTCCAAGAACTCGAGCGTGAACTGGATCAGTGGATGCAAGCCACGGGGGACCTCGGGCTCATCGCGCCCGAGGTCGACATGGTCCATCAACGCCTCTGGGGCGGCGACTCGCAGCCCTCGACACAGCCACCGACCCTCCAGGTCGAAACCGAGGGCAGCGTGCTCCTCCGCTCGCAAACAAGAGGCGCCACCTTCTCCTACCGATGGACAAAAGACGGCCCATGGCTCTCCGCCCCGCGCGGCCGGATCCAGCCGAGCGAACAGGCACAGCAGGTCTTCGTCGTTGCGCACCGTCTGGGGTACAAGCCCTCCACACCTACCGAGCTGAAGCTGCGGTAGGGGAGGCCTCCTCCCGTCCGATCACTTCAAGCGGGGGGACGATGTCGGAATCGGTATCGGTATCGAGGAGCGCGGCGAGGGCGTGAGTCGGCTTCGCCGACGGACCAGGGAAGGAGGAGAAACCGGAGGGCTGGGAGCGCAGGCGCC
>CAJXRJ010000442.1 GCA_913058555.1 uncultured bacterium | reverse complement strand
TCTACACACTGCATATCGTCGGCAGCGTCAGATGTGTATAAGAGACAGGCCATCGCCTTGCAAAGACCACCTTCGCGGCATTGACGATCATCGCGATCACAGCCGCGGGCTGCGGCAACGGGACCGCGGATCCAGCCGGCGGCGATGGCGGTGAAAGCTCCACCGTGGTCGCTGAGAAGCCAGACTACGTCCAAGTGGCAGACGACATCTTGCGCTGCATCAAGGAGGGCGATGCGGCCACGATGAAAGGGCACCTGAACAAGACGAATCAGCGCATGGGCGAAGACGACGTCGCTGAGTTCCTGGCTGAGGTGAAGTCCGAGCACGGCGACGTGGCGGCGATTACGGAAGTTCGCAAGGACGACGCTAGTCGCTACCCGGAGGGGACGGTGCTCGCAAAACTCAAGACGGTTGGCAGCGAGACTTTTGTATTCGTGCTGATGCTGGAAGAGGGCAAGTACGTGTTCGAGGACGTCAACAGCCCCGGGAACGAGGACTACAACGCCCTCGAGCAGCTCTGGCCCAAGCCGTGACTTCAAGGGTCCTCGCCCAGGCCTCCCGCCGCTCCGCGCGAAGCACGAGAACCCGCAGCTTGGACCACTTGTGGCCGCCGAGAACAAGCGCGCCTCGCTATCGGAAGGGAATCGCGACGGCGTTCGTGTAATTCGACGTCGCCCCCGCCGGAGAGGTGTCGCGATGCCAGGCCTGGAAGTACCAGGTCTCGGCCCCGGCCGCTGCCGCACCGGAGGGCTGCGGGATCATGCGCGGGTCGAACCAGACGGAATGCTGACCGTTGGTCCCGGTCGAAAACACGGGGAACCGCCCAATGCCACCCGAAAGGCACAGCGTGCCACGCCCAATGGGGTTGGGGGTCGAGCCGCTCGAGCGCGAGGCGATGAGGAGGCCGAACGTATTCGGCGGTAGGCTGGTCACGTGGAGGGCATGGAGGCCCGTGGGATCCGTGCCGCCGAAGGCGGTCATGAAACCGAAGCCCCCGGTCGCATTGGGCTCGCTCATGCAGACCGTATAGCCCGCGGAGTCCGCCGTTCCGGTGCTCCAAACGACGGCCGCGTAGATGTCCCCTTCATTGGCCGTAAAGTCGTAGTCCGAGTAAGCGAAGAGGGACTCGTCCGAAGAGCGGCCTCCGCTGTACTGGGATGCCGACCCAATGGACCAGGCGGTCGACAGCCCCAGGCGTCGCTCCCTGACACCCAGCCGATCCACAATGGGCTGGAGGATGGTGATCGCGAGATCCGACGCGAAGGTTTCGCCGCGCATGGACGCCAACTGAGACGTCCGCTCCGTCGTGGCGATCGAGGCGACATAGTGGTCCAGATCCGATCCCACATGCTCCATCCGATGCAGGTCTTGCACCCCGTGCACGGTGGTGCCAGATAGAAGGACCGCCCGCGAAACGAACTCGAACTCAAAGGGCGCCGGATTGCGATCCGAATCCACCGCCACCATCCAGTACTGATCCTGGGTCGACGATGATGGCCACTGTGTCAATATCGGACCCGTAGTGGCGCTCGTAGGTAACGCAGAAGTGACTCACCGAAAAATCGACGCCCTCTCCCCCCACATCAGGGCGCTCGCAACCGTACTCCGGCCGAGCCCCCCCCGCATCCCCCTCGGGCGTCCGGAGAGGCTGACGGTCTGGGCCGAGGCTGGGCCGCTTCGGGGAAGGACCAACGCCTGCGCCGGCGAAACAGCACCCCCTGAAGCCTCGCTGGCGGAGGATGGACAGATCCATCCACGTCACTCGAAGGTGATCTCGATCGCGCTGGTGAAGTTGGAGCTTGGGAACCCGGGGAAACCGTCGCGGTGCCAAGCTTGGAAGTTCCACGATTGACCGGCCAAGACCCCTGTTGCACCCATCGGCGTCGGCAAAGCGGTGAGATCAATGGGGATCGTCATGGTCCCTCCGGCGTCGGTCGTCATGACCTGGCTCGGCGCCTTGAAGCGCCCAATCATGCCGCCAAGGCAGAGGTCGCCGGTGCTACCGCCGGCGTTGGGGACGAAGTCTTGGGTCTGGCTTGTCACCAACACGGACATCTGGTGCGGCGGCAGCCCCGACCCCACAAGGGTCACATCGTTCCCAGAAACGGCGCTCGAACCAAAGGCGAATAGCCTTCCGATCCCGCCCACGGAGTTGGGTGCACCGATGCAGTAGACGGCGCCCATCGATCCCACGGTGCCGACCTGGAGCTCGTAAGCCCCGATGTCAATCGCGCCGCCACCGCTGCCGGTATTCGGAGTCATGGGCTCGTCCCGGTAGCGACCTTGCCCTGCTAGGTCGACCATGACCGTTGGATCAAGGGCATTGCTATCACCTGCGTCGACCGCTGGGGAGCCAGGTCCCAAACGGTAGTCGCCAGCCGGCCGGTCCAGGAAGAGCGGGTCACCCTGGATGTTTCCGATCCCCCCTGCGAAACCGCCCATGACGAGGCAGTAGCGCAGAGCCGCATTGGAGGACACTTGGTTCGCCGAGTCCATGGCACCGCCCGCGCCTGAGTTTCCCCAGAGGATGCAATTCGCGATGGTCGGCACTGCGCCGAGCACGAGGATTCCACCCTCGTCAGCCGCCGGGGCGGTGTTCCCGACGATCGTAGAGTTCTGGAGGATCGCCGCGCCGCTCCCATCGAACCAAAGGGCGCCACCGCCGTCGGTCGCTGTGGCCTCGTTACCGGTGAACAAGCAGTTGCGCACGGTGGGTTGCACCAGTGGCGCGGTGGCCATGGCACCGCCGTGCTGAGCCCGATTGTCCGTGAAGACGCACCCGTCAAAGAGGGGGCGGCCCGCCAGGATTCGAACGGCGCCGCCGAAGTTGCCCCCCTCGTTCTGCTCGAACCGGCAGTTGAAGAAGCACGGGTCTCGCCCAATCAACACGGCGCCACCGGCTTCCTGGGCGTAGTTGCCTCGGACAATGCAATTGCGAATGGTGGCGTCCCCATTGAAGTACATCCCCGCCCCCGCCTGGGTGGAGGGGAAAGGTCCGAAGGCGAAGCCACCCGTCACCACGAAGCCGTCCAGGAGCGCCGTCTTGTCGGTGAAGGTGCTGGCGTCGACCACGCTGAAGGAGTTGTCCGCCATCGAAGCGGCCGTGCCGTCGTCGTTGCCCAGGATGTCCCCGGAAAGAACACTCGGGGCGCTGCCCATCGGAGGGCGGTCTGCGAGCCCAGACTCACCTCCTTGGAATCCGCCATAGACGCGCACACCGCTCTGAAGCCGAAACGTCCTGCTGCGCTGCACAAGGCCGGTGGTTGTGGAGGTCGTGTACCTTCCGTCGGCGACGAAGATGTCCCTGCCGGGTGGGGTGGAAATGAGCGCGCTTTGCAGGCCGAGGGGACCCTGCAGTGCGTTCGCCCAGGACGACCCGTCGCCGAGCCCCGTGGTCAGGTTGGCGTCGACGTACACGGTCTGAGCCAAGGCGGGCGCACTGAAAAGCGCGGCCGTCACGAGGGCAAGGGGAAGCTGGGTGTTCATGGGACGCAGGGAGGCTTCGGCGCGGAGAATCGACTTGGGCACGCCTCCACAGGATACAGGCCTGCGACCTACGTTGCCGGCCCTGTCGGCTAAGTGGTCAGGTCCTGCCTGTCTCGATTCTGCGCAGCTGAGAGCAGCTCCCTGGACCGTCTTACGCAAAACGCCTCGCCGTACTCACCGCTGGACTCAAGGACGCGAATGACGTTGAGAAGCCGCCCCGCGTCCTCACCCCTGCATGCGAAATAGTTCAGCTCCCCATCGATGCCGCCAACCCAGATCGCCACGTCAATCCCAGAAGCCTGTACGTCACCGAGAAACCGCCGCACGGGCACGTCGGCCGGTAACCCATGCTCGACTGCTAAAGCAGTGGGATAGGCGAAAAACGTCCAAGGACAGCTGCCCGACCGCCAGTACTCATCGGCGTCGAACAAGCGCTTGAGGTTCACCTGTTGCCCATTCATGAATAGCCTACGCACCACAACTCGCCGAATTGTGGTCCAGACCCCATGGAGGCGAGCCGCAGCGGTGCCGCGCACAGGAGACATGTTGGCTTTGGTCAGCATTCCTTGTTCGACACTGGATGACCCGCGATTGGCGGTAACGGCGCCGCCGCAGCCGGGTACTCGCGACGACCAGGCCAACGCCCTCAACGCCAGGATCCCGGGGTGCATTGCCCGCAATACCCCATCGCCAAGAAGGCGCACGGTACTACGCAGGGTCCTCCCGCCCGACGACTGTCCCGTAACGCACGGTCAGGTTCAAGCAAAGCCCCGCCTCGAAGGTTCTGGGTTAGGCTCGTATCTGCGCAGAGGTGCAAGCCGAGCGCCACCCGGCGTGATGCGCACCCACGCTCTCCCGTCCCCCCACCGTCACGCCCCCAGGAACGCGCGGAGCTCTTTCTCGTGGGCCCGAATCGCTTCCTCCAGGTCACTGATCAGCTGCGGATCCATGGGCCCGTCGAGTCCAGCCTCGATGAGGGCCGCCTTGAGCGCCGTATGCGCCTCGCGCACGGGACCGCAGTCCCCATCGAGAATGAACGCGACCAGGGCGCCCGCTCGCAAGAGCTGCAAGCGTGCCTTCTTTGCCTCGGCCGGGTCCATGTTGACCTGGAACACCTCAGCCATGCCCCCCAGTCCCCCGGCGGCTTCCAGATTCGAAATGGACCAAGCCCGCGTCCACCAGGGGTTGGCGTCTGGGCTCGCCTTGAGGTCGATCGACGTGTCGCGGTAGAACCTCTCGGCATAGACCGCAGCGCCCCAGGTGAGCCATCCTGGGAGCCTCTTTTCTGCTTCGCGCTCGCCCAAGAAGTCTGCGCCCGGGCCGTCCTTGCGGGCTGCCTTGGACGCTTTCGGGCTGGGGTCGATCGCGTCGACCCATGAAAGTGCGTAGGCCAGACGGGACGAGTGAACGCCGAAGGCGTCGCCGTGCAAGACCTCGGCGTTCCAGGTTCCCACGCCCGCGCCGTCGTACACAAACTTGGAGCCGTCTCGCTCGAACCGCCGCTCGGCAAAGTACCCGCCGTAGATCACGTGGCGGCCTGCCCCGTGCAGCGGCGCCCGGCGCCCGTCAGGAGCTCCGAAGGCCAGTCGATCAGCCTGCTCTTCGGTGCGCGCGAGGATCACGTCCAGGGGGAGAGGCGGCACGAGGCCGAGGGCGCGCTCCAGGTCTGGAATCGTACGTGCCATGTTCACCAGCGCCGCGATGGCGGTGGAGCGGTCCGTCGTGGCGTGGACCGTTGCGAATGCGGTCGGGATGACCCAGGGCGTGTCGAGCCGCGTGTGCCGCCGGTTCGCCTCGGCCAGGTCGCACCAGTCGCCGCCGATCGGGAAGAATCGGTCTTTCAGTCTCTCCGCATCCTCAGCGTCCACCCAATCGTCGTCGACTCGCATCGCGCCCCTGCTCTCGCGCTTTCGATCGGCGCGCGTGCTCCAGAGTCCCGTCGTTGGATCGCGACGATCGCCGGAGCGAATGCGCGCTCGCTCCTCGGGGGAGGACCACTCGCCGTTGCGCTCGACCCAACCTCTGGCCTCGGCCTGGACCGGGTCCTGAAGTGACGCCATCAGCGTCGCCGTGGCTGACGCCAGGTCCTCCGGGCCCGGGAGCGCAAACTCGCCGGGCGCACGCAGGTCGACCACCAGCTGGGCCGTGTAGATCGCGCCTGGGTCGCTGATGCCATCCAAGAGGTTCTCGCGGGTGACGCGAAAGCTGCGATGGACCTTCTCCTCCCGCATCTCGCCGTTCACCTCGAGGGCGATCGGCTTGTCCAGGTCGAGCATCTCGTCCGACAGATAGAGCCTCGCGAACGAGATGCCCGCACCGGTGAGGACGATGGAGTTGGTCTCGGGACGTAGTGTCGCCGTGGCGTGGGCGCCACCAGCCGCCGGGTCGATCGGTGCCACGCCCACCCAGTAGCAGCGGGTGGGGAAAGGCTTACCGACGACCACACGAACCACTTCGGGCTGAGGGGTGCGACGCTGCTCCAATAGCCATTGCGTCAGGGAACCCTCCGAAGGGCTCGGGTCGATGCTGACCGTCTTGAATCCCTCCGCCTCGCACTTCTTCGCGAATGCCTTCGAGTTCGCGCCGCCGACCGTGATGCGAATCGGCATGTTGCCCAGGACCTCGACTTGCTCGATGCCCGCATCGGAGGCACGGCACGCGATCCCCGCGAATCGCTGGGGGAACTGACGACCGGCCTCCAGTGCCGTGTTGCCCCCCTCGCCAGTTCCGACGCAAAGCACCCGATCGGGGTCGACGTCGAAGGCCTCGGTGCAGACTCGAAGCGCCGTGAGGATCCGCGCAAGCCCCCCCGGCCCCCCGAGGACCACGACCTGGCTCCATGCCTCGCGATCTTCGGGCATGGCCGGGCTGACGAGGATCGCGTTCTTCAAGAACTCTCGGTCTGTCTCTTATACACATCTCCGAGCCCACGAGACTAGGCATGATCTCG
>CAJXRJ010000441.1 GCA_913058555.1 uncultured bacterium | reverse complement strand
GATCATGCCTAGTCTCGTGGGCTCGGAGATGTGTATAAGAGACAGGGCCCAAGACCTGCGATTGGACACGAGGGAGGGGGCCCTCCGCGATCTAGGCGGTTATGCGGCGATCGTGCCGGGCCAACCCGAGGAGAGCGAGTTGATCGCCCGGGTGAGCTCCGAGTTCGAGTTCGAGGTGATGCCGCCGCCGGAGGCCCACAAGGAAGCGTTGACGGCGGAGGATATCGCTCTCCTGGCGCGCTGGATTGAGGAGGGGGCTCCGTGGGGCGAGCACTGGGCGTTCGTCCCACCAGTGAAAGCTCAGCTGCAAAGGAATGTTCCTCATCCGGTCGATGAGCTCGTCTTGCGCCAGCTCGAAACCCTGGGACTCAAGCTGTCGGAGCCCGCGGACCCCCGGGTCCTCGCCCGGCGCATCAGCCTCGATCTCACCGGCCTGCCTCCGGCGGTCGAGACCGTCCGGGAGCTGGTGAGTTCCAGTGATCCAGGAAGCTGGGAGCGCTGGATCGACGGCCTGCTCGTGTCCCCTGACCATGCCGAGCGCCTCGCGATGTGGTGGCTTGATGCCGCCCGGTACGCCGATACCGATGGGTTCCAAGGGGACGAGCGGCGGACGAACTGGCCCTGGCGCGACTGGGTCGTTCGGGCCTTCGAGGCGAACATGCCTTTCGATCGTTTCACCGAGCTGCAGTTCGCCGGCGACTTGGTCGAGGGCGCGTCGCCCGAGACGATCCTCGCCACGTGCTTTCACCGCAACCATATGCACAACGGCGAGGGCGGCCGCGACCCGGAAGAATCACGGGTGGACTACGTCCGCGACCGGACCAACACGATGGGGGCGGTCTGGCTTGGGTTGACCCTGGAGTGCGCCCAGTGCCACGACCACAAGTTCGACCCGGTTTCCCAGGCGGACTACTACTCGCTCTCCGCCTTCTTCGACAGCATCGAGGAGAGCGGCCGCGCCGGCGGAGGGGCGGGGCCGTTCCTCGAGTACGTGCCGGACGGGCTCGAGGAGCAGGCGAGGTCCGCCCAGCTGGAGCACTCTTCGGCCATCCTCGACTTGGCCCACGTTGAGAGGTCCCTTGAGCGATCGTGGGAGCGTTGGCTGGGCGCAACGGCCGAGACACTCGCGCCCGATCATGCAGCTTGGGCCCCTTTGCCCGTGATGAGCGTGGTGGCCGCGTCGGGCGAGTCCATGGAAGCGACCGGGCCCGGGGAGATCCGCCGCACGGGCGGTAAGAGCGACCAAGACGAGTACGTCACGGTGTTTGACGGTGCCGGCATGGGCGGAGTCACCGGCCTCGAGATCGAGATCCAGCCCGAACCGACGTTGGGGGGCGGTCCCAAGGGGGAGTTCGTTCTCACGGGCGTGTACCTGCGCGCCCTCTCGAAGGACTCCCAGGTCGAGGCCGAGATCACCCACGCCGTTGCGAACGTCGAGGCGTCCCAGAAGGGTCGAGCCTACGGCCGCGTGGGCGGCGCCCTCGGGGACGACCCGCGGTCCGGCTGGTCCACCGAGGGGCAAAAGGTCGAAGGGAGCGCGGTCGCACGATTCGCTTTGCCCGAAGTCCTTGCCCTTGAACCAGGGGACCGGCTCCAGCTAGAGATTCACTTCCGGTCGGAAGTCCCATCGGCGTACGCGCACCGACTCAAGGTGCGCTTCACCGACGAGGCGGGTCCAGCGGCTCGCCGGCTCGGCCCCACGCCCTTTGAGATTCTGGCGTCCTCGGGCGCGGCCGATGCCGTGGTGCCGAAGACGAAGGAGGACCTGCGCGAAGCGTTCCTGGAACAGCAGCAGCCCTGGGTCGAGGCGCGCGCGTTGATGAAGCGCTTCGAAAGCCAATCGAAGGAGCTCGAGTCCGCCCAGGGCGCCCAGAAGGTCACGGTGCTGAAGGAACGGGAGAAGCCCCGCAGGACGTTCGTACTCGAACGCGGCGAGTGGGACAAACACGGCGAAGAAGTCATGCCGCGCTTTCCTGCGGCGATCCTCGTGCCTTCGAACATCGCCGCTGACGGTTCGCGCCTCACGCGCCTCGACCTGGCCCGCTGGGTGACGAGCCCGGACCATCCGCTCACGTCGCGGGTCATCGTGAATCAGGTCTGGCAGATGTTCTTCGGGCGCGGCCTCGTCGCGACGCCCGCGGACTTTGGGCTGCAAGGGTCCATGCCCAGCCATCCAGAACTGCTCGACTGGCTGAGCGCCGATTTCGTGGAGAGCGGCTGGGACCTGCGGCACCTGGTGCGGACGATCGTCACGAGCCAAACCTACCGCCAGTCGAGCCGGGCGACCGCGGAGCAGTACACCGCTGACCCGGACAACGTGCTGCTCGCCCGCGGTGCGCGCTTCCGAATGCCCAGCTGGATGATTCGGGACGCGGCGCTCTCCGTGTCGGGTCTCTTGGATCCCGCGCGCGGCGGCCCGCCCGTGTACCCGCACCAGCCGGTGGGGGTCTGGGAGGAGCTATTCATGGGCCGCTTCACTTATCCAAGCACCGCCGGCCGTCGGGCGTACCGACGATCGCTCTACGCGTTCTGGCGGCGCAACTCCGCGCCCACGTTCTTCTTTGACAGCGCGGATCGCCGAACCTGCGCGGTCGATCGACGCGAAACGAACACGCCGCTCCAGGCGCTCACACTCCTCAACGACCGTACTTACCTCGACGCGGCCTTGGCCCTCGCGCGCTGGGGCTATCGGACGGAGGAAGTCTTCCCCGGGAAGCGCATCGCCGCGCTGGGGGAGCGCATTCTTGGGCGGGCCCTTTCGGAGACGGAGCAAGCTGCGCTCGACCGGCTGTACGAACAGGCCCTTGCGGAATTCGAGCTGGACCTTCCCAGGGCCGAGGCCCTCGTGAGCGACCAGCCCCTGGGGCGCAGGCCACAGGGACCGGGCTCATGGCTGTCTTCGTCGAATGCCCACGTGGCGCCACGCGTGGCCGCCACCGCCGCCGTCGCGGCGGTCCTTCTGAACACCGACGAGGCGATGACCCGTGAGTGATCCAAACGATCGTCTTCGAAACCACTCCTTGCTCGGCCGGCGAGCATTCCTCGGGCGTGCCGGAGCCATGGCCCTCGGCGCCATCGGGCTTGACTCGATCCTCGCCCAAGAATCGGCGGGAGGGGCCATGGGCTTGCCTCACTTCGCACCCAAGGCAAAGCGCGTGCTCTTCTTGACGCAATCCGGCGGCCCGTCACAGATCGAGCTCTTCGACCCGAAGCCGGGCCTCACCAAGCTCGCGGGAAAGGCGCTGCCCGAGAGCGTGCGCGGTGGCCAGCGCGTGACGGGCATGACCAAAGGCAAGCCGCAGCTCATCCTGCCGTCCCGCGCGCCTTTTCAACGCCGGGGCGAGTCGGGTATCGAGTTCTCGGATTGGCTACCGCATATGGGGGGCATCGTCGATCGACTCTGTGTCGTGCGATCCATGGTCACCGACCAGATCAACCATGCGCCCGCGATGACGCGCTTCCTGACGGGGCATCAATTGCCCGGTCGCCCGAGCCTGGGGGCTTGGGCGAGCTATGGTCTCGGCACCGACAATCAGAACCTGCCGTCGTACGTGGCGCTGATCTCGCGCCTCCAGCGCCCCAGCGACCAGCCCCTCTACGATCACTACTGGGGCAACGGCTTCCTGCCGTCCCAGCATCAGGGGGTTCGCCTTCGGTCCTCGTCCGAACCGGTGCTCTACCTCTCGGACCCGAAGGGCGTCTCGCGATCCCTGCGCCGTCACCAGCTCGATGCCCTGGCTCGCCTCAACGGCGAGCGATTCGGGAAGGTGGGGGACCCGGAGATCGAGGCCCGCACGGAGCAGTACGAACTGGCGTTCCGCATGCAGGCGAGCGTGCCGGAGCTGACGGACATGTCGGGCGAACCCGACGAGGCTTACGAACTCTACGGCCCCGACGCGCGCCGCCCAGGCACCTACGCCTCGAACTGCCTGCTCGCGCGGCGCATGCTGGAGCGCGGCGTGCGCTTTGTGCAGCTCTTCCACCCGGACTGGGACCACCACAGCCGCCTCACTAGCTGGTGCGCCCAGCGTTGCCGGGACACGGACCAGCCGAGCGCCGCGCTCATCGAGGACCTCGCTCGCCGCGGCCTCCTCGAAGACACCCTCGTGGTCTGGGGCGGCGAGTTCGGCCGCAGCGTCGCGGGCCAAGGGGATTGGAAGAGCCTCGAGGCGGGGCGGGATCATCACCCCCGGTGCTTCACTGTTCTCCTGGCCGGCGCCGGCATCAAGCCGGGCACCGTCTACGGCGCCACGGACGACTTCAGCTTCAACGTCGCCGAGAACCCCGTCCAAGTGCGCGATCTGCACGCCACCATTCTCCACCTGCTCGGCATCGATCACGAGCGCTTCTCCGTTCGGCACCTCGGCCTCGATATGCGCCTCACGGGCGTGGAGAAGGCGCGGGTGGTCCACGAGATCCTCGCGTAGAATCCCGACCCCATGGGCCAGCAGGAAACGAACTCAGAACACCTCGATTGGGAGGAGGTGCTCGCGGCATCTCGCAAGGACGTCCGGGGCGGCCGGAAGCTCCTGGTGGGTATCGCGGCATTCTCCGTTGCCGTGAGCCTCTTGGCGCTGAACGCGGGTGTCCTCGCCGATCTGCCGCCGTCTGCGCCGGGCATCATCCTGGGCTGCGATATCACGCTGACGGTGCTTGCCGTCGGATGTTGGTATCACCCGATTCCAGCGTTCCGGGTGGCCAAGTGGTTGGCCTACGCCCTCGCGGCTGTGTCTGCGGTGCTCGCGGTCCTGGCGGCGGTTCAGGGACTCGGAATGAAAGAGGTCGTCCGCGCGGTGGTCAAGTTTGGCGGCTACGCGTGGGGCGCTGGCTTGCTGAGTGAGGCCGAGAGCGGCGCGGTGATCCTGGCGGCCCCGCCAGGGGCAGAGAACTACTACGACGAGATCATGCAGGACCTCGACGGGGACGACGATCTTGAAGGAGAGAACGACAGAGAGGCGCAGGAGTAGGGGGGACGCCTTACCTCGGTCCCTACCTCAGGCGGTCTCCCAGTTCATCCACTCTTCGTTTGCTTGTTCGAGCTCGTGCTCGACCTCGGCGATGCGGATCTGGGTTTCCTTGAGCTTGTCGTTGTTCGAGTACACCTCTTCGGATGCGACCGACGCGTGGAGAGCCGCGAGCTCTTCCTCGAGCTTCATGATGCGCTTCTCTAGCTTCTCGAACATGTAGGGGTTGCGCGGGGCGGCGCCGCCCTTCTTGGAGCCGCCGCTCGCCTTGGACTTCGACTTCTGACCGGCGTTCTTCTTGGCCTCGGACTCTTCGCGGGCGCGGGCGGCCTTTCTCGCGGCAGCTTCCTTGACGGCCTTGGCTTCGTTGTTGGCGTCGCGCTCATCGAGCTTTGACTGGCGCCAGGCCGTGTAGTTGCCGTCGAATTCGAAGACGCCTTCCGTCGTGACTTCGATGGTTTTCTGGCAGACGCTGTCGAGGAATTCGCGGTCGTGGCTGATGCAGACAATGGCGCCTTGGAAGGCGCTCAGCATCTCCTCGAGGGAGGTCCGGCTTGCGAGGTCGAGGTGGTTGGTGGGCTCGTCCAGGGCAAACCATGAGGGGCTCGTCAGCACGAGCAGCGCCAGGGAAAGGCGCGCCCGCTCGCCGCCCGAAAGCGTCTGGATGACCTTCTCGACTTCGTCGCCCCGGAAGAGGAACTTGGCCAGGTGATTGCGGATCTCCTGGTCCGTCATCTCCGGGTAGTGGCGGCGAATCTCTTCCAGCGGGGTGTGGTCGTCGCGCAGGTGAGAGGTGTCCTGATCGTAGTAAGCCACCTGGGCGCCGTGGCCCCGCACGACCTCGCCGGAGAGAGGCGCCAGCTTGCCTGCCAACATCTTCATCAGCGTCGATTTACCGGCTCCGTTTGGGCCGACGATTCCGACGCGCTCGCCGCGGCCGATGCGGATGTCCACGTTCTTCAGGAGGACGTTGTCGCCGTAGCCGCCGCAGAGGTTCTCGGTGTGCAGGACACGCTCGCCTCCACGGGCCGCCTCGGGCGGTTTGATGAAGGGGCGCCGCACGTCGTGATGGGGCTTCTCCAGGCGCTCGACGTGGGACAGCTTCTTCGCGCGGCCCTTGGCCTCGGCGGTGCGCTGACTCCCCATGTGCTTCTTGATGAAGGAGTCCTCTTTGCGGAGCATGTCCTGCTGCTGCTCCCAGGCGCGGTACTCGCTCTCGAACTTCTCTGCCTTGAGCTGCAGGTACTTCGGGTAGTTGCCCGCGTACGCCACCAGCTGGCCGCGCTCGAGTTCGACGATGCGGTTGATGCAGTTCGTCAGCAGGCGCCGGTCGTGGCTGACGATCAGGACCCCGGTGGGGAGGTCCTTCAGATAGCGCTCAAGCCACTCGATGCCCTCGAGGTCGAGGTGGTTCGTGGGCTCGTCGAGGAGCAGCAGGTCATGGCCCTGTCTCTTATACACATCTGACGCTGCCGACGATATGCAG
>CAJXRJ010000440.1 GCA_913058555.1 uncultured bacterium | reverse complement strand
GCAGCGTCAGATGTGTATAAGAGACAGGCCCCGAAGGCGCACGCCCCAGGTATGCCCCTTCGGTTTCGAATCCCCGCCATCCTCGCCGGCGTGGTGATCCTCTGGTGGGTCATGAATGGCGGCGCAGCCAAACTCATCAACGCCGCCGTCGAGAACATCGCTCGCCCCGATCGCTCCATCGACAGCGCGCTATCCATCGCAACGGAGAATCGCCCGGA
Source organism: uncultured bacterium (assembly GCA_913058555.1). Classification (GTDB taxonomy): domain Bacteria; phylum Planctomycetota; class UBA1135; order UBA1135; genus Saltatorellus. Next base: position 6,247 of record CAJXRJ010000440.1, on the reverse strand, counting down.
CGGAACCGCATGGCTCGAGGGCCTGGTGGGCCGCGCCACCGCGCCGGACTCTGTGATCCCGGCGCTCCAAGGCCTCGACTGCATCATCTTCCACGACGGAGTCCGCGACGAATCCCTCCCCGGCGGCATCCATAGCGGCTGCTTCTACGACGCCCCCTCGAAGCGCGCCTTCTTCGACGTTGCCTGCCTCGCTTCCATCGACCAGTTTGCACGCCCTCGGCCCGACCTCATCAAGGCCTTCGCGGTGGCGATCGTCTTCGCCCGTCACGTGGGCCCAGAACTGGAAGGTGAGGCTCTCATCGCCGAAGCCGGGCGCCTCGCAAGCGCCCTGAAGTTCTTTCCTCCGGGCCCCGAAACCCGCTCGGCGGCCGCACTCGGGCTGCACCCGATGTACCTCGCCATTTTCGACAAGCGACGTACCGACGATACGCCGCCCGGCTGGATCAACCATCGGATGCTGCCGCCCATCGAACCCGCTACGGCCGCTGGAGCCTTCAGCGCAGGGCTCACGCAGTAGGAAGACAGCCAGCACCCGATCCGATAGCCTAAGCCCATGCTTCGGTTCCTCCTCGCTGCCGCCCTTCTCCTCGCCCTGACCCTGCAAGCCCGCAGCCTCCCAGGCCACGCGAACGCGGAGGACGCCGCGACCTCACTCGCCGTTGAGCAGGGAGGAGGCCAGGAGGTAGACAAGGACGGGCCCATCTTTCCTGAGAAGGTCGACCTTCCAGATCCGACGGTCGTTTGCGTGACCTGCGACGGCCAAGGGGCCGCGCTCCTCGACTGCGATCACTGCGGCGGCGACGGCAAGGGCCCGTGCCTTGACTGCGTGCCGCGCCGCGGACTCGGCTGGGTCGAACGGGACCTACGGGTGCTTCGAATCGTCGATCCAGAAAAGGCGAAGAAGGTCCAAGCCCAGTTGGACGACGTCCAAGCGTCGCTTGACAAGTTCAATCTAGATTTTGGCCTCGGCCTCGGATCCATCTCCCCTGGGGTCAAACCCTGCCCCGCGAGCTGCATACGGGGCAAGTCGCTCATCAACAGGGGTCACGAGTGCCTCTATTGCAACGCCAAGGGCAAGGTAGATTGCTCCCCCTGCAAGGGAAAGGGAGAGGTCCCATGCCAGGTTTGCCAGCGCAAGAAGCGCCGCAAGACCACGTGCGTGGAGTGCATTGGCAGCGGACGGTCCTTCCCCCATGACCTGGAGACCCGGCGGCCAGTGGACTGCCCCTGGTGCCTTGGTCGGTCACTGCGGAACTGCGGACAATGCGCCGGCCTCGCCGAGCTAGAGGACGAATGCCAGCCTTGCGCTGGCTCGGGAAAGGCCGCCTGCACGAAGTGCCTCGGCACACAGCGCATGCCCTGTCGGCCTTGCTCCGGCACGGGGGACCTCAGTGGTTTCGTCGGCAAGAGTGGTCGGTGCCTCACCTGCAAGCACAAGGGCTTCACCAAGTGCGGCGAGTGCAAGCGCGGCGTCGCCGATTGCGCCAACTGCGAAGGAACCGGCACCAAGAAGGGGCCATGTCTCCACTGCAAGGGCCGGCTCTACACCCTGTGCGGCGGCTGCGACGACGGGTCGTCCCGGGCGTGGCTCGACGCCGCCGATCGTTTCCTAACACAGGGCGACGCGAAGGCCGCTGTCGAGCACATCGAGGTCGCGATTCAGAGGACAGAGTCCCGCCATGAACTGGCTTACTCCGGCCTTGTGGGCACCAATGAAGACCGAAGGAAGCTCAAGCGCACCCAGGCCAGCGAATTGAAGGTGCTCAAGAAGCGCCTCTCCAAAGCCGCGAAGAAGCTCAAGGACTAGCCGCGCGGCCCAGGGCTGGCGCCCGCGAATCGAGGCCGACGGGATTCGACTACTCTGTGTGAATGCTCCGTTCGCTACTTTCGCTCGTCTGCCTGCTCGTTCTCGCTGCCCTGCCCTTCGCCGCCGCGCGGGTCGCGGCCCCAGTCCCTCACTCTTCGCCTCAGGAGACGCCGGAGGGAAAGACGCCCGCCCAAGAGCCGGAGGCTGAAGCTGACCCGGGGGAGCTCTACACCCACTCGCTCGCGATTCTCTTCGAGCAAGCGGACCTTCCAAAGCCCCTTCGGGTCTGCGGCAGCTGCGACGGGAAGCAATACGTGAGGGCGCCGTGCGTTCATTGCGATGGAGACGGCAGAGGACCCTGCGTAGGGTGTGTGCACATCCCGAGATTCGACTGGATCCAACGGGAGATCGAGCTCTTGGAGGTGGTCTCTCCCGTGGAAGCTGGCTCGGTGAAGGCGAAGCTGCGGGAGCTCTTTCACAAGACAGCCCGCGACCTCGAGAAGATTGAGAAGATGCGGTCACCGGACGAATTGGCCCGGCGTGCCCTCGCTCCCCCGGGGAAGATCCGTTGCCCCGCCAATTGCGATCCGGGGGCCGAGGTGAGGGGGCTCGTCAAGCCCTGCCTCATGTGCTCGAAGTCGCAGTACCTGAAGTGCCAAATCTGTCGAGGTAAAGGCGAAACGACCTGCTACGCATGCGAGGGCAAGAAGAAGCGCGAGCTCCTGTGTCCCGAGTGCATCGGAAGCGGTCGTTCCTTTGACATCCACGATGCAGAGCGGAAGATCTCTGACTGTCCCTGGTGTCTAGGCAGGCAGGTTCGCGAGTGCGGCTATTGCGCCGGTGCGGAGAGGATCGAGTACGAATGCCCCGACTGCCTGGGTAACGGCGATCGAGCCTGCCGGACGTGCCTTGGGACGCGCCGGGACCTGTGCGATTCGTGCGGCGGGCAAGGATTGACGTTCGGTTTCTCTGGCTCCGGGGTCCCCTGCGCAGCGTGCAAGCGCAAAGGCTTCACCCCGTGCCAGAGCTGCAAAAAAGGCACGACACGGTGCTTCACTTGCTCAGGAAAAGGCACCGTGAGGGGCAAGTGCCCCCACTGCAACGGCTTTCGTTTCGTCTTCTGCGGCGGCTGCGAGCGCAAGTCCCCCCGCGCATGGATCGCGACCGCCGAGAGGCTCCTCGAGGCGGGCAAGCAGGCGGACGCCCTCGCGTACTTCGATGTGGCCCTCACGCGTTTGGGGCCGCACCAAGAGCTCGAGCGCGAGGAACTGGTCGGCACCGACTCAGATCGAAAAGTCCAAAAGCGGGCTCATGCATCTGAACGGAAGAAACTTGAGAAGCTCCGGGCCAAGGCTGCGAAGTAAGCCGCGTGCTCCGTGCGCGACACGGGGAAACCAAGGACGCCATGGTGACAGAGAACAACGACCCTGCCCCACCACTGGAGAATTCCGAAGGAGCCGCGTTGCAGGTGGCCCCCAAGATCACTTGGCTGGGTCGCATCGTTCGAGTTCTCTGGATCTTCTCGCCGATCGCAGTGGCCTCAGTGAAGGCCACAGGACACATCGCCGCGCTGCTGTTTGCGCCGCTCGCCCCCGCCTACGTCGTGGCGCACGGCCTCAAAATTCACGGCGCATCGCCTTGGGGAGAATCCTGGCCAACGGCGCTCGTGATCGCAGGCGTGACCGTGCCGTTCCTGGTGCTGGTCGTCTTGGCTTCGCGCTCCAAACATCGCTTCCACGACGGCCTCTTCTGGTTCGCCATCGCCCTGTCGTCGATCGTCGCGGTGGGATGGTATTCGATGCTTCGGGCATAGCGCCGCCAAGGGCTCGCCCACAAGCGCCCGGGGGCCGTGTTAGCCTTCCTCTTATGCCCCTGAGCAAACGATGGATCAGGCGACTCGCCGTGGGCACCGCCGTGCTTCTGGCGTTCCTGCTTTACGTCAAGCCTTCCAGGCGTTTCCTCGACGTGACCGGTCCAGCGAGCGCGATCCTGGCGGAAGCCGAGTCCTGGACGCTCTTCGCCCTTGATCCCGGAATCGAAGACCCCCCGCCCAAGGACGCCTCGATCTTCCACGGGCACAGAGTTCTCGGGAAGACGACGCTAGATGATCCGTCGAAAAGGGCCGATCTGACGTACGCGCTCAACTGGGCCATCTTCAGGGGCGGCATGAGCGTCTTTTGCTTCAACCCGCGCCATGGGATTCGGGCTGAGACTTCCGCCGGCGCGGTGGATCTCGTGATCTGCTTCGAGTGTGAAGAGGTTCATGTTTACCTGCCGGCCGCGGGCCAACCCCAAGAGGTAGATATCGCGCCCAGTGCGTCAGTCACTTTCAATCGCATCTTCCGGGACGCGGGACTCGCCATCGCTCGCTAGCGAAGGGGCCGCACGCCCGCTCTGTCCAACGGTGAGTGTCCATCCTCTTCTCCAGCAGACGTTCGCAAAAGCAGCTCGCCTGGTGCGCCGCGGCGGTCGCACTCCTGCTCTATCTCAAGCCCTCGAGGCGCTACTTTCACGTGCCGGAACCCGCACGTTCGATCCTCGCCGAAGCGAGCTCTTGGACGCTCTATGCACTGGACCCGGCGATGCCCTCGACTCCCCTTGAGGATGAACGTCTGTTCCGGGGGTTCCGAATTCTGGGTCAGGCGGAGCTAACCGATCAGGGACTGCGCGATGAATTGACCTACGAGTTCAACTGGGGGGTCATCACCCACTCCGCCAGCAGTCTTTGCTGGAGGCCGCGACACGGAATCCGCGCGGAGACGCCATCTGGAACCGTGGACGTGATCATCTGTTTCAGTTGCAGCGGGGCCCACTTTGCCGTGGATGGAGAGCCGAAGATCTTCAAGACAGACACATCGCGCAACCCGGCCCCCACCTTCAACCGCATCTTCGAGGGTGCCGGATTGTCCATCGCGCCGTAGGGGCGGCTGGAGCGAGCGCCAGGCATGAGTCGGCCTCGCCGGCCCACGCGACTTCCCACTCCACAACCCCCGAAGGGCGCATGCCATCGAGACCCAAGATTCGTGCGGTTTCCGCGGTTGCGAAGAACCGTTGCGTCGGCAAGGCTGACCCCATGGCACAACATCGCTACCTACACCGGTCCCTCGCGCTGCTCCTGGCATGTGGCGTGAGCTGGGCCGCACTTCCACCAGATGCCCCTGACGACTTCCGGCGCGAGGGCAAGAACCGCGCGGCCAAGGACGCCCTCGAGGGCAAGGCGCCGCCTGCCCTTGAGGTCGACGGCTGGATCAACGCCCCCGGAGGCGAGCTGACCCTTGAGTCCCTGCGCGGCAAAGTTGTCGTGCTGGACTTCTGGGGTACTTGGTGAGGCCCATGCGTAAGTGCTGTGCCCAAGCTCACGGAGCTCTACGGCAAGCACAAGGACCAGGGGCTGGTCCTTATCGGAGTTCACTCCACGAAAGGCGGAAAGAACATGGCGGCCTTCGTCAATGACAAAGGCATCACCTACCCAGTCGCCATCGACCGTGATGGCGCGACCGTCGGCAAGTACTTCGTCGACGGGTACCCCGATTACCACGTGATCGACCGCTCGGGCAACCTGCGCGTGGCAGGCCTCTCGAACGGCGAAGTCGAGCGCACCATCGAGGCGCTCCTCGCTGAACCCGCGCCGACCCAGGTCCCCTCCGCCCTCGCCAAAGCGAGCGCCAATGCGATCCGCAAGGACAAGCGCATCATGGCGATGATCGGCGACCCGGACGCGCGCAAGAAGCTGGAAGCGATGTGGTCCAAGGACCGCGCCATGCGGAAGTTCGTGACGAACGAGTTCGAGATCGTCGGCTTCACCGCGGAAGAAGAGACGGACCTCGCCAAGGGCGCGAACGCGGCCGCCGGGACCCTGCGCCTGGCGTTCTATGACGCGAACGCGACGCTCCTCGCCGCTACAAACGCCCCTGGGAATGCGGAAGACCTGACCGCCCTGCTCGAGACTCACCGCATCCCCCAGAAGGTCGCCGCCGACCTGATGGCCAAGGCCCTCAAACAGGCAACCACCCAAAAGAAGCGCGTGCTCGTGCACCTCGGCGCCCCCTGGTGAGGCTGGTGCTTCAAGCTCGAGGAGTTCCTCGGGCGCCCGGCCGTACGGCCCATTCTTGAGAAAGACTACATCGACCTGAAGCTCGACACCGAGCGCCACGCGGGCGGCGAGGCCGAGGCCGAACGGCTCACGGAGGGCCGGAGCGTCGGCTACCCGTGGTCGGTCATTCTTGACAGCGACGGCAAGGCCGTGATCAACAGCGACGGCCCCGGCGGCAACATCGGTTGCCCCGTGTCGGAGGACGAACGCGCCCACTTCATCGAGATGATCCGCGCCTCCCGGCAGCGCATCACCGACGAAGAGCTCGACGTCCTCGCCAAGGAGCTAGCCGCCTTCGCCAAGGAGATCGGCCGCTAGCCGTCCAGCCGTGTCCCAATCTGAGGGGG
>CAJXRJ010000439.1 GCA_913058555.1 uncultured bacterium | reverse complement strand
ATCTCGGTGTCCTCGCGCGACCCGTCGACGTCACCTCCGACATTGAAGTGCTCGAGGAGTTCGTCAGCACCGTCGTCGCGGAGGTCGACGGAGGGATTGGTGGGATCCGCCAAGTCCGTCATCACGCGCGCAAAGTCACTTTGATCCACGGTCACCGGATCCCCCGTCAGGTCGGAGAACCCGCTGCGGATCACCGCGCGGAGCTCAGATCCCTGGGGCACGATTCCCGTGGGGACCAAACGCACGGCTGCACCCGCCGCGGTGCAGTTGCTGATCAAGCTGACCGTGGATGGCACGCGGTGCCAGGAAAGAACGGTCGTGACCGGATCCGTGTCGAGATACTCGAGGCCGATACGCTCCGAGCTGAGGTTGGATTGTGTGCCGAGGATCGGCTGGTCAAACTGCAGGACCAGGGCGAACTGTTCCGCCCGGTCGCTGTATAGGTTGAGCGGCACGAGCTCTCCGCCCGGAAGCTGCCCCTGTTGCGTGGCTGTGTTGAAGGCCAAGAAGGAGCGATCGTTCGGGGCCGTGCGTCCGGGGTATTCAACGTAGGAGCCGTTGGGGGAGTCGAGGGCCTCGCCGTTTCGCCCACGGATGCGCACCGACGGGGGACCCGGCTGAGGGTCATCGAAGAGATCGAGCGGGTCGGTCGACTGCGGCGTCGTGAAAGCCACGTCCAGCCCCACCTGAAGCCCCTGCCCAGCGGTATTTTGAACCGTGACCCCACTGGCGCCACCCGATGAATCCGCGGCGGGAACGATCAACCGATACGTGCCGCCTTGGAGGAGTCCGCCATTCGAGTTAGCGTCGTTGCTCGGGCAGGCCGGATTGAAGCGGATCCCCCTGGGCGTTGGCTGCGTGAAAGCCCCGACGGCGGGAGCGCCATCGCTGTCGACGATCTGAATCGTCGACAGTGACACCGTCCCGAAGTCGACGTCTTCGTTGAAAACGATTTCGATGGGCTCGTTGAGCAGCAGGACGTCCCCTTGATCGACGCTGGCCCAGGTGACGGCGAAGTCGTTGGTTCCGGCCCCGGGGTTGGTCCCTCCCGTCGAGTCTTTCGAGCAACCGACAAAGAGCAGCGTTGCGGCTGCGCCAGCGGGCCACAGCCACCGGCCGAGCAGGGCGCGTCGATCTTGGGGGGTCGTGCGGGGGGATTCTGGAAGACCAGTACGAGCTGATTTCATGGACGGCGTCAGGGTAGGCGAGAGCGCGAGCAACTAGCGGCACGCAATGTTCGTGCCGTGGGAACTAGCCTACGCCGAGCCGGAAGTTTCGGTGGCCCTCGGGAAGTCATTCACCGTCTTGGGGCACTTCCACAGATTTGCACGGGACTCAGGGCGCCTGCTCGTCACCCAAGGGAGACGGCACTGTGCGTTACCGAACAGTCCCATTCCGTGGCGGCCCGGTCCCGTACCGCCCGTGAATCTAGCGACCCTCACGGGGCCCCAAGGGGGTCTCGGCCGCTCGTCGCCTCGCAGTCGCGCGCCCCTAGCCAGATCTGCGCCAATGGGTCAACATCGGAGCAACTCCCCCACTCTAGGCACCCAACCCCAAGACTCGCAGCTTGGACCTCTGATCCCCACTCGCACACCCGTTCCCGCCATTCACGAAGCTCGCCATGACACGTCTCCGTCTCACCCGCTCGCTCGGCGCCATCGCTTTGGCCCTGTCGTCGTCTTCATTGGCCACCGCCTTCCCCATGCAACTCGAGAAGGCCTGGGAATTCGGCTACCAAACCCCAGGTGGCCCGACGAGCCAAGCTCGTAACCTCGTCGGAACGGCCGATGGCGGAGTGATTTCGGCCTCGACCACCTTCCCCACGGCGATGAACTCCTCCGGCTTGATGGCGATCACCAAGTTCAGCGAGAACGGGGAGAGGGAATGGGAGTTCACGCGCTCCGCATTCCTTTGCATGTCCGGCAGTTGCTTCATCCAGGCCAGAGCCATGGCTGCCGTCGACTCAGCGGGAAACGTCTACGCCGTCTACCCGGCAATGGGCACGTCGCGGCTCGTCAAACTCGATCCCCAGGGCACTGCGCTCTGGACGGTTCCGATCGCATCGGCGAGCGTTCCGAATCTCCTTGGGGCCCATGTCGCCGTTGACTCCCAAGATCGGCCCGTCGTCGGCGGCTCAACCGACCCCGGGGTAGTTCCCTTCGTCGCAGCTTTCAAATTCGACGGCTCGGGCAACTTGATCTGGTCCGTGGGCGGCACTGACCGAACCGAAACGACCGGCATGGCCATCGGCCCGAACGATGAAATCGCCCTGTTCGGCCGCGATGACTACCCCCAGTTCGTTCAGAACTACTACGGCCGCATCCATGTCTTCGATACGAGCGGGGTCAAGCTGTGGACAGGGCACCTGTCCTCCGACGGCTACGGCACGCTCAACTTCGGCACGTTCTGGAACGACACCGTCGAGGACGTCGTCTTCGACGATCAAGGGGGCCTCAGCGCATTCACTAATGGCTCCTTCGGGTCCGAGTGGTATCACGACGGGTGGACTGGGTTCGCTGTGGCTCGCTACACGGCGTCGGGAGCCCAGCTGTACCGCAGCACGATCGAGACGGATCAAGGCACGGCTGGTTTCAGAGTCGCCGTGGACAGTGCACAGAACGTCTACGTCACCGGCGCGGAGATTCCGGCAGCCGGGCCGAATCAGAGCCGTTTATCGGTTTGGAAGTTCGACCCAACTGGCGCCCTGGCGTGGCAGCATTACGACCCGACTGCCCTGCGTGGAACGGCCGTCGCTACGACTCCAGCGGGCAATCTATTGGTCACCGGGAAGCAGATCGGAGTAGGCGTCGACCTGCTGCTCGATCCCTTTGGCAACGTTCTCACCAGAAACGAAAACCCGGGCGAGTTCGGGAGCCCCACCTACACCGCCTTCGCCCGCGACGAGGTCTTGACGGACATCAACGGACAGAGCTACACGCAGCGCCAGATCGGTGGAGGTGTCCAAATCACGAAGTACGTCCCGGGGACTATCGTCGGAGCGAGCTATTGCGGCCCCGCGGCGCAGAACTCCACCGGCCAAAGCGCCACGATCGACGCCGTCGGGTCCGCTGCCGCTGCCGCCGAGAACCTGACCTTGCGTATCGCCAACCTGCCGGGCAACAGCTTCGCGATGCTGCTCAACAGCCAAACCCAAGGGTCCCTGCCGATGCTCGGCGGCGGCCAAGGGACGCTGTGCCTCGGAGGTTCTATCGGCCGGTTCACGGAGCCCGCCCAAATCCGACGCACACGCGCTGACGGCACGTCGTCCCTGCGCATCGACACTACGGCCATTCCAAATGGCCTCGGCACGAGGCCTGCGATCGCCGGCCAGACCTGGAACTTCCAAGGTTGGTTCCGAGACGTCAACCCCGTCGTCACGTCCAACCTGACCGACGCCGTCAGCGTGACGTTCCTCTGATGGGAACGTGCCTGTCCACTCGGGGCGGGCCAATACGAATCTCGGAGTGCGGCACTCGGAGGCGGCACCGAGAGCGACACGCGTACGGTGGTTCGGTTAGCGAAAGCCCAGATGACGCAGCACTCCGCCCAGTGTGTGCATTCAGCCTCCACGTCTCCAGCACCTCCCGCCCGGGACAGTCCCCCCCCTGGTCCTACAACGTCAGCTCGGACCTCGTTTCCTCCCTTGGTTCCCAGGATTCTTGGCAGCTTCTTGCCACGCTCTGCGCGGTGCTTTCGGGGCAACTCTGGCCCTCGATCTCCGAAAGACGGCCCAGCAAGAATGGCCCCGTAAGTAGGCACCCCAATGAATCGTCACCTAACTCCCCTCGCTCTTGTCCTGACCATACTCCTCGGCAGCTGCCGATCCGCTCGGGGACCGGCGGGGGAAGCAGAACAGGGCGTGCTCTTCGATGGTGCTTCCATTCGCCATTTGGAGAGGGGCTTTCCGGACATCGCCTTTCGGCTCCACGAAAGTGATCTCGAGGTCGAGGTCGCCAAATCGAGAGTCCTGATTGTCGGAGCCGCTGAAGCGGGCCGCCTCGAATACACACGTCAAAGCCGAGTCTGGACCTTCGCCACCCCCCGCGGCCCCTTGCAAGTGAAGGACCAATCGCTCCAACTGGGTTCTAACCGTCACGAACTCCAACGGGGCGCGAGTCTCGTGCTCGACAATAGGCTCAATCAGGTAGCGACGGGACACGACCCATCGAACTAGAGGCGGTACTGCGCCGTGGAGTTATCGCAAGGTGTAGTGCGGCGCGCGAGCGGCTCGGTGACGGAAGAATCGCTCCCGACTCTATGTATGGCGCTTGATTGCTTGGCAACGGCTCTGGCTTGAGCTGCCATGGCGCCCAACGAGAGAATCGGTCACGCCGGCGGGGGTCGATCGAAGGCCCTACTAAGCCTCCCCGAGCCCCATGGAACACCCTCGCTGGAAGAACACCAGGACGAGGAAGAGCACTCCGCACCACACGGAGGGCCTAGGGCAGGGGAGGCGATAGTCCCCTTCCTCTAGTTACCCCATGTGCCTCGTCCTCTCACTTCTGCGCCCGCCCTCAGCAGTCACAGATTCCGTTCTGGGGCATCCCATCGCGGTCCAGGCCGATGTGGCGGTGGCACCCCTGAAGGTGCTCCCCCCAGCAGCTCTTCCCCCGCAAAGCGGTGGCATTTCCCCGGCTTGGGGGCTCTCCATGCTCCTCGCCTTCGGTGTCTTCATGCTGCTCGTCGCAGCGGCCGTGGAGCGGCTCTCCCCGAGCGTCCTTCTCGGGGAGTGGGGGCTGTTGGAGATCCTCCAGCTCGTGCTGCTCTCAAGCTCGGCGCTCTTCCTCTTCCGAGCCGCGAAGCTAGAGGGCCACGGGTCTGCCATGCACCCACTCACCCACCTACTGTTGATCGCCCTCGTGCGTGAGCTAGACGGCCCACTCGACGCGGTATGGCACGGCTTCTGGAAATTGCCGGCCCTGGGCGTCCTCGCGCTTTGTATTCAGCACATCGTCAAGTCGCCAAGGGCGATCCTTAGGAGCCTGGAGCAGCACAGCCATGCCCCACATGCAGGCCTCTTCCTCGGCGCTTCCGCAGTGGTGCTCCTGCAGTCCCGCCTCCTCGGCAGGCAGTCCCTCTGGAGATCGGTGTTAGGCGACGACTATGTGTACGTTGTCCCACGCCTCGTGGAAGAAGCGTCCGAGTTAGCCGGCTACGCGTTGATTTTTCTGGCGGCCGTTCAGGTGCATCGCTGGTCCAGGAGCATCGCGACGGAACCTTAGGCGCACGGAGTCGTCGACGAAAAGGCTCGGTGCGCGCGGGTTCCGCGGCTACAGGCGATGGGGTGCCTTGTTGATGAGCTTGGGGAATAAACCACCTCGCCATCCCCACCTCAGGGGCCGGACCATGTCCTGCGTCGTCCCAACACTTGGACTTGAAACTGAGGCCCCTCCGTCCTTTTCATAGAACTGCAGCAGTTTCATGCAGCCTGTGACCGCCAATCGGAACCCCTGCGAGGAGCATTGAAAGCGCTGGAACATGCTCGTCGAGCCGCGCTGCATACGCTTGATGTCCGCAAGCTCCACTCCCATGCGCCGCTGGGCCATCATGTTCTTGATCCAGTCCCCTGAACATAGCCCGGGCATGTAAGGCCTCCCCACCGCCGCCGACACACAGTAGGCAGCCAAGATTCCATCCTCTTTGGGGTCGAAGCCCGTGAAGTTCAGTGCCGTTTTATCCCACGGCCGATCCGTCAGTTGCCGCCCTTGAATGACCACCATGATGTACCCGCCCATCTTCATGTGCGTGAAGAGTTCGGGCATGAGGTCGTTCCAGGCTTCAAGGTCAGCATCCCTGGACTTGGACTTCACCGGAAAAGTCACTCCGCCTGGGGCACTCAGGTCAGCAGGAGAGGAGATGAGGTACTCATAGATGGCCATATTGTCTATCTGGTTGGTTGATTGGTTGCGTGAGCGGATCTTGGGTCGGTAAGCGAACCCAGAGGGCGTTTCTGGTTCTCTTCGCTACTGAGAGAATGCACCGTCTCCGACAGGTGGGTCAGGGCACCCGAATCAGGCACTGGCGCACTTGCTGGCCCCCAGAGGGAGAGTGATGGCGAGCCTCCCGATGTGCCGCGCGACACAGTCGTGCGCGAGCTCGCACCCGCGCGCGCCCTGGCATCGCAAGGCTGGAATCGTGGCCTCGCCATGGTGTCGGGGCTCCGCATGCTGGCAGTGGCGTGCGCACTGGCTCACCTGCCCCACGCATTCCCCCAAAAAAGGCAAGCCATGGCCAAGAAGGGCGTTCTTGGCACTGGCACAGGGTCCCGCGCGCTCGATCCCGTGTGGGATGGGCCCACACCTCGGACCCGTTAGCGGTATCGCACCCCCTGTCCCTAGCCAACGACGCTTGCCATCGACCCGGGTGCGGTCGCGGCCTCTGGACCCGAGCTTCAGCTGGCTTGGGCTGGCTGGGTCCCCTTGTGGTGAGCTGCTAGCCCGCATCCATCACGACACCGGGCTTGAATGACGCGCTGGAAGCCGGATGC
>CAJXRJ010000438.1 GCA_913058555.1 uncultured bacterium | reverse complement strand
GATCATGCCTAGTCTCGTGGGCTCGGAGATGTGTATAAGAGACAGGTTCTGCTCTTCCTTCGATGCGGCGACTTTGACTTCGCCGTTCTCATCGAGGATGTCGATCACGAAGTCGTCCTTGCCCAGGGGCAAAGACTGGTAGCCGCCAGTGGTGGCGGCCACGGCGCCCTTCCCGATGCCCTTGCCAAAGCTCACGCGGTAGCGTGTGGTCTCTGGGCGGGGGCCGATGGCGATGGCCTCTTTCGCCGCCTGGCTCGCGAGGGCGTAGTAGGTGTCGATGTGCAGCGGAGACGACTGGAGCGCCTCGCCGTTGTTCGTGAAGCCCGTGCGGGACTTCGCGTCGCCCGGGAGGGCGCGGCCGAAGTCGATGTCGAGGCCGAAGAGGTCCTGCAGGGTGTTCGTGAACTGGCGGCGGTTGAGGCGGCGCAGTACGGGTTCGGCGGGGCCGGCTCCCGCGCGCTTGACGGCCTCGAGACCGTCGTCGATCCACTTGATGAGCGCGCGCCGCTCGTCATCGGTGAGCTGCGGCGCCTTTTCGGGCGGCATCTCACCGCCCTGGATCATGTCGAGCGCGAAGTGCCATTCTTCGGCGTCAAACCCCTCCACGAAGTCAGGGTCGAGGTCGTCCATGCGGACGCTGCCCTTTTGCTCCTTTTCGCCGTGGCATTCGGAGCAGTACTTCGTGATCAGCGGGCCGATCGTCTTGGTGTAGGCGTCCTGATCCTGATCGGGTTCCTGGCTCGCCGCCGGTGCTTCCCGCTCCGGCGCGAGCACCGTGCTGGGCCATGCGAGGCCGGCGCCCACCGACGCGCAACCAAGGAGTGCAGCGGCCAAGGGGAGCCGCGTCGAACGAGCCGAAGTGAAGAGAGCCTGGGTCCACGCCATGAAGGGAAGTTTAGCCTACTTGGCCCCCTCGCCGTGAGGGTCTGCCCGATGCGCACGTCGGGTCGGGATCCGCTCTCCCAGAGCATCCGGTCAACGGCTGCCCACTTTGAGAGGAGGGGCCGCCCATCGGCCCCTCCCCCGGGGTCCAGCCCTCGCCCCGCGGCCGGCGCGCCGTCCCAGGACGCTTCACTGCCGTACGCCCTTTTGGCCCACGGGGTGACTATCGAACCACGAGGGTCACGGAGTTCGACAACGCAGTGCCGGCGCCATTGGTCCCGCTGGCCTGGGCGAAGACGAGCGTGCCGGGCTGGAGGCCTGGGATGAGGAACGGGAGCGTGCGCTGCCCGCTCGGAGGCGAGACGCCCAAGGAGAGGCCACGCTCGGCCGAGTGCAAGAGCGGCAGGTCGATGAGGGGAAGTGGCGTCATGGTCGGGCGGCGACCGATGAAGAGGCGCGTGCTGATGCCGCCGGCGACGAAGACCTCGAAGTCGGCGGTTTCGCCCGGCTGACTGCCTCCGGTCAGGTTCATCATCGGGAAGCCACCGATGTCTTGGACCAAGGCCGGATTCGACACGACGCCCGTGATCGTGCTATCCGAGGTGAGAATGCTGGACGCGATGTTGCGGATCGCAAAGCCATCACTTGCGACCGTACCCCCGCAGCCAGCGCCGCCTTCGCCGCTGGTGAGGCTCGAGCGAAGGACCCGAACCGTGGAGTTCGTGCACCGCAGGGCGTTTCCACCGAATCCCGGTGAGGCGGCGCATCCCGGCTCGTCGCTTCCCTTGCCCCCCGTCACCTGGACGTCCGCGAGGAGCAGCGTCGAGTTCCCTTGAACCACGATGGCGTCCGTGCCATTCAATTGAGACCCGCTGCTTTGGTCTTTGCCCTGAACCACAGAACCCACAAGTTGAACGAACGAATCGTTGGCCTCGATGGCGGGTGATGGCTGGGACCACGGCCATTGGATGACGGACGCATCGCGGATGCGCACGTCGCGGGCCTGGTCGATGTGGATGTCAACGGAGACGATCCTATCGAGCACGATGGCGCCCTGGTTCGGCTCGACCAGGATGGTGTCGGCCTCAAAGTCAGCCACCACGACCGTCTCTCCTGCCTGGAGCCCGGCAATGGTCAGCTGGGCCGTGCGTGACACGGGGCCGAAGTGATGGTTGGCGAACGGCTGGCCCATGATGGTCAGGGGCTTCGTGATGACGCCATAGCCATAGGACCCCGTGCGCGCGTCGATCCGGTCGTAGGGCTGAGCGGCGTCGATGGCGTCCTGGAGGTTCGTGTAGTCCACGCCCGGCCCGCCGTCGTCGTCCAGGACGATCACGTTTTGGGCGAAGGCGGAGGCGGAAAGGAGGCAGGCACTGAATGCGAGGAGGCGAGGGCGCATGGCTTTCGGGAACGGGGCTGTTGGGGGAGGAGGGGACGGCACGGGGCCTCTCTCGCGGACTGGAACGACGCGCCGCTTCATGGGGTGGCGCTGCGGTCAGGACTGAGGCGCGTCGGAGGGTGACCAGTGGAATCTCGAATTTGCTGGGCTGCCTGCCCTGGCCTTCCCATGACCCCCCGGGGTGAAGGCACGTTGGCCCGGCAGCTATGACGTCACTCCCTGCCCTCGCCCTGGCCGCCGCAGCGCTTCCAATGCCCTTCCTCGGGGCTTTGTCCGCGGCCCCTTCCCTCGGCGCGCCTGCCCACAGCGTTCGAGCCCACGTCACGTCTTGGTTTGAGGGCCTCCAGCGGGAGGACGGCTCCTGGCCCGCCGATCCCGCCCTGGGCCACCCGGGGGCGATGGGCACCGTGATCCCAGGGAGAGGAACCGATTCCCTCTCGATCACGGCGGCCATGACCCTGGTGATGCTCGCGGACGGCAACTCCGTTTCCCGCGGGCGTCTGCGGGACCAGGTCCGTCGCGCCGTCGATCACCTCGCGGCCGTCTTCGATCGATCCTCCGATCCGAGCGTCCTGCCCCCGGGTGGAGCCCTTGCGCTCTACGCCCTGGCCGAATGCGCTTACTCGGACCGCGAGGGGGTCCGCTCCACTGCCATCCTGACCAGGGCACTGGACAGCGCTCTCACGCGGGCCCTCGAACCGGCCGGTTCTAAGGCCCCTGTGGCGTTGGAAGAGGAGGGCACCGAGGACCTCGGCTGGCTCGCACTTGCCGCGTCGGTGCGGGTCGAATCCGGCAACCCCCGCGGCACCCTCTGGGACACCGCCTGAAACGTCACCCCCACGACGATCTACTTCCGCTACGACCGCCTCGCGATCACCCGCTGAGAGCCCAACGCCCACGCTTCGGATGCCCGAGTCGTTGACCGGCGCAGCTCTCAGGAACCCGCCGGGGCCGAGGTCAGCGAACCTACACTTGACCGATCTAGGTATACGTGGTACCTTTTGAGTCTAGGTATGGAAGCTCTCCCCGCAGGCACGTTGGATTTGTTGGTCCTCTCGGTTCTCCGAAAGGGGGCGATGCATGGGTACGCGATTGTCTCGCGGCTCAAGGAAACGAGTGAAGAGGTGCTCGCAGTGGAGGAGGGGACGATGTATCCCGCGCTCCATCGGATGGAGCGCAAGGGCTGGCTTGAGTCCGAGTGGCGGAAGAACGACACGGGGCGGCGGGCGCGGTTCTATTCGCTGACGGCGGAAGGCAAGGCGCGGCTGTTGAAGGCGAAGAAACACTGGAAGGCGCGGACGAAGGCTGTGGGCCGGGTCCTCGGGGTGGACCTGGCATGAGCGGCAGCCAAACTGAACGCAGTGAAATCCAGAGCGAAATCGACGAGGAGATCGCGTTTCACCTCGAGGAGGCGGTCCGTGAGCGGGTCGCCGCGGGATTGCCGGAGGACGTGGCGCGCGCGAGTGCGGTGGCGGACTTCGGGAACGTGGGGAAGGTACGAATTGCCTGCCAAAGGCAAAGGCTCTGGAGAGATCACATGATGCAGCGGTTCCACATGACACTCACCTTGTTCCTGGCTCTGTGCACGGGCTTCTTCGCGCTTCAATGGGCGCGTGCGCACGGTGCCAGGCAGGCGGCGGTGGAGGCTCAACAAGCCCTGATCAGTGCCTCAAAGGCCGCTGAGGTCTTGCGGCCTGAGCGGGCCACGCGCCAGGACCTCACTCGCTACGCCGTGGGGGATACGCTTCGAATCGTGGACATGGTCGAGCCAGACCGATTCCATTTTGCCCAGCAAATCAGGGTGGACGGAATGATCCTCATGCCCGACATCGGTTGGGTCCGCGCGGAGGGGATGACTCGTCAGGCTCTGAGCGACGAGCTGAATCGCGCGATGTCGCCCTACCACGTCAACCCGCCGCAGTTTGAGATCTCCCTTGAGGAGCCGTCGCTGCATCGGGTGCCGCCGGTGTCGAGCATCACCGTCGCCGCGGAGGACTCCATTCGCTTCGCGGATCCTGTCCGGCCAGACGAGTGGAGCGGCGAAGTCCGTGTCCAACCCGACGGGACTTGCCTTTTCCCGGTCATCGGGCGGCTGCAAGTGGCCGGTGTGACGCGGCCTGACCTCGAAGCCCTCGTGCGTGAGCGCATGGCGCTCTTCTACAGGGACGGCCACTCCGAAGCGTTGATCGATATCGTGAAGGCGCCGCGCTGACCCGAACGGGCCGCTCTGTGTCATGCTCCAAGCGGCCGGGGATGGAGCGGCCCAGCATCGACCTCAATCACCCGCCTTGGGATCGAAGGCCCCTGAGGCACTCCCTCGGGGCAAGCGCGGACTGCGCTACCGGAACTGAAGTTCGAGGGCAGCGGTGAAATTCGCCGGTGCGCCAGCGCCGGTGTCGCGGAACCAGAATTGGAAGAACCTGGTATCGCCCGGCTGAAGAGATTCGGAGCCCTGGGGCGTGGGGATATTGGCGGCGTTCAGTGCGAAGGACGCTGTGCCGGCGGTGCCGGTGAAGCGAACTTCGGAGGGACGGCTGAAGCGGCCGATAGCGCCGCCGAGGCATAGGGTGCCGAGGGCACCGCCGGGGTTCGGGGCGAAGCCCGTCATGGGCGCCACGAGGAAGATCCCGAACTGGTTAGTGGGCAGATGGGAGGCCACCAGGGTCAGGTCGCCGGCCGCGATGGCGCTCGAACCCTCTGCCCAGAGGGTCCCGGGAACGCCCGTGGAGTTTGGGTCCTGGGACTCGCAAGAGCGCCGGCCGAAGCGGGTGCCATTGAGCTGAAGCACCGGGCCGTAGGACGACTTGAGGAGGTCGCGGTCGCCGTCCCCGTCGAAGTCGACGGCCGTTACGGGAGAAGCTCCGTTGAACATGGAGCCCTGCTGGTACCGCTCGCCGGCCGCAAACACGCCAAGGCCAAGGCCGCGGTACCAGTAGGCCGCGGTGTCGGAGGAGCCCAGCAGGTCGGGGAGGCCGTCGAGATCCACGTCGAGGACCGTGAGCCAGATGGGCGGGGTCATGGGGCTGACCAGGGAGAGCGGCGCCGCAAAGGTCCCGCCTCCGAGTCCGTGGAGCGCATCGATGGTCCCCAGGTCAGGGTTGTACACGACGAGGTCGAGGACGCCGTCGCCGCTGATGTCGCCGAGACCCACGCCTTGGCGGTAGTCGCAACCGGCTATGTAGGTCGCCAGTACCTGTGTGCTCGCTACCGTTCCCGCGGGGGCCCACTCCCGGGCGATGACCCTGCAGTTCGAGGGGCTCGAGTTAGGGGGCTGGGATTCGACGGAGAGAAACTCGAGGGCGCCGTCGCCGTCGAGGTCAGTGCGTGCGGCAACGATCAGCTCAGGGATAGCTACGGCCAATGGGGTGTACGCGCCCGCGCCGTCGTTTGCGAGCCACAGGGCCGGACCAGACGGGTAGATCACGTACAGGTCCTGGTCCCCGTCCCCCTCCAGGTCCGCGGCGAGAGTCCTTGCGTCGCCAAAGTTGTTCGAGCTGTCCAGGAGACGGCGGGGCGCGAATTGGCCGCCGCCGAGGTTCTCGCTCACGAAGACACCCTGTGGGCTCGTGAACCGGCCCTGGCCAGTCACCAGGTCCTGGTCCCCGTCTCCATCAATGTCCACAGCCACCGGCGGTGAGTCGCTATCAAAGTCCGCGAGCAGTACGCGCTCGTAGAAGCCTGCGTCACCGCTGTTGATCCATGCGTGAAGACCCTCTCTGCCCGTGACGGCAAGGTCTTGGTCGCCATCCCCATCGAAGTCGAGTGCACAGTTGGCGCCCAGGAACCCGGCCGTTGGGCCGAGGTCCCGCGCCGACCACTGGGCGCTGGGCGTTGCCCCATCGATCCATTGGAAGTAGCTGCTATTGCACCAAGGATCCGGCGCGCCGTCCCCCGTCAGGTCGACGCTGCCGAGGTTGCGATCGACGGAGACGTATTGGCCGGGGAAGAGGCTGACCGACGGAAGGAAGGACCCGACGCCCTGGGCCTCGAACCAGTTGACGCCGCCGCTGGCGGGGAACGTGCCCGCCATCACGTCCACGTCACCATCGCCATCAAGGTCGCCGGCGTGCACGCTAAGGGCCGGCCCCCCAAGGACGCCGACCAGTTGCCGCGCGGGGAACGAGCCCGTGCCGTCGTTTCCGTGCCAGTAGACGCCGTTGTTGGAGGAGGAAGGCAGGATCGCGTCCAGGTCGCCGTCGAGGTCCATGTCCGC